>JAIINY010000033.1:0-16592 GCA_022741625.1 Prevotella sp.
GCTCTGTTGCAGCAGAGCACCCTGGATCCTGCCAAGAAGGCATACGCCACCAAGCAGGAAGTACTCGAAAGAGTAAAAGAAATTGCTCATAGTGCAGAAGTTCCTAACAAAGAGGAGCTTGATATGCTGAAGACAATTTTCTACAAGATTCATCTCGCAGAAAGAGATGCGCAGACAAAAGAGTATCTCGCAGCAGGTGGTGATCCTGAAAAGTATGTTCTCTTACCAGATGACACAGAAGAAGCCTTCAAGGCCGAAATGCAGATTATCAAGGAAAAGAGAGCCAAGATCTTCCTTCAGCAGGAAGAGGAAAAGCAGGAAAACCTTGCGAAGAAACTTGAGATTATCGAAAAGATCAAAGCAATGACCACTTCGCCAGAAGAGGCCAACAAATCATATCAGGAATTCAAGACCCTGCAGCAGGAATGGAAGGAAATCAAGGCTATCCCTGCCGACAAGGCAAACGAGGTATGGAAGAACTACCAGCTCTACGTGGAGCAGTTCTACGACCTTCTGAAACTCAACAACGAGGCTCGCGAATACGACTTCAAGAAAAATCTTGAGGCAAAGACCAAGCTCTGTGAGGCTGCCGAGAAGCTCGCAGAAGAGCCAGATGTAATCTCAGCCTTCCACCAGTTGCAAGACCTGCACCAGGAATACCGCGAAATCGGTCCTGTAGCAAAAGAGCTGCGCGAGGAAATCTGGACCCGCTTCAAGAACGCAAGCACCGTAATCAACAAGAAGCACCAGCAGCACTTCGAGGATCTGCGTGCCAAGGAGGAGGAGAATCTTGCCAACAAGACTGCCCTCTGCGAAAAGATTGAGGCTATCAATCTGAAGGAGAAGAAGCAGGCTTCCGATTGGGAGGATGCTACCAAGGTTATCATCGAAATTCAGGGTGAATGGAAGAAGATAGGCTTTGCTCCTCAGAAGATGAACGTGAAGATCTTCGAGCGCTTCCGAATCGCCAACGACGAATTCTTCAGCAAGAAGGCTGAATTCTTCAAGAATATCAAGAGCCAGTATGCAGAGAATCTCGAGAAGAAACAGAAACTCGTGGAGAAGGCTAAGCAGTTGGCAGATAGCACTGAGTGGAAGAAGACCGGCGACAAGCTGATCCAGATGCAGAGAGAATGGAAAAACATCGGCTACGTGCCTCGCAAGCAGGGCGACCAGCTCTGGAAGGAATTCCTCGGCGCATGCAACAAGTTCTTCGATGCACGCAACAAGCTGAACGCCGGTGCACGCAGCGAGGAGCATGCCAACCTGGACAAGAAGCGTGAGATCATCGCTAAGCTCAACGAGTTGGTTGAGAACGCCGGCGAGCACCTGCAGAAGAATATGCAGGACCTCATCGCAGAGTACAACGCTGTAGGTCACGTACCATTCAAGGAGAAAGACAAGGTTTACCAGGAGTATCACGAGGTGATGGACAAGCTCTACAAGACCTTGCGTTCCAACAATGCCAAGCGCCATATCCACAACTTCAAGAACAACCTCAAGAATGTTGCCGAGAAAGGTGTCAACGCATTAGACAACGAGCGTGGCAGATTGTTGCGACGCTACGACCAGCTGCGCGCTGAGATTACTACCTACGAGAACAACCTCGGCTTCCTCAATGCTGCCAGCAAGAAGGGTAACAACCTGGTAGAGGAAATGAACCGCAAGGTAGAAAAGCTCAAAGAAGACTTAAAGCTCGTAAAAGAGAAAATCAAGACTATTGATGCAGAGAACAAATAAAAGATTTTATTGAAATCAAATAAGAGGGTGTGCCATAAGTCCATGACACACCCTCTTTTCTTTTGAAGAACATAGTAGAATGCAAAGTTCTCCCTCAATCTCCAAAAGGTAAATATACAAAAAAAAGCATCTTTCGAAATGAAAGATGCTCTCTAGTTGGGATACCCGGACTCGAACCAGGAATGACAGGACCAGAATCTGTAGTGTTACCATTACACCATATCCCAATTTTACTTTTAAGAAGAATGCCTGAATGATGAAGTTGGGATACCCGGACTCGAACCAGGAATGACAGGACCAGAATCTGTAGTGTTACCATTACACCATATCCCAATATCATTGCAATCTCAAGCATATTGTTTCTCAATTGCGGGTGCAAAGGTACAACATTTTTTTGAATCACCAAAATTTTTCAGCACTTTTTTCTAAAAAATCTCAATTTTTTCTGTTTTCTATGGCTTTTTCGGGTATTTAGCGTATCTTTGTACCATAATTACATATAATAAGGTAGTAAATAAAGAAAATAAAAAAATAAAGAAAGATTAAATGAACACAGTTAAACAACTCGTAGAGACTATTAAGGAAGGAATACAGGAGAAAAAAGGTCAAGACATCGTTATCGCCGACCTCAGTGAAATGGATGGCACCATCGCCAAATATTTCATCATCTGCCAGGGTGGATCACCAACACAGGTAGAAGCCATCGCAGAATCAGTGGGCGACATGTGCCGCAAGAACCTTGGCGAAAAGCCGGTGAATGTGGCAGGTCTGGGCAACGACCAGTGGGTGGCTATGGACTTTGTGGATGTTCTCGTTCACATCTTCCTGCCAGAGGTACGCGCCTATTACGACCTGGAGCATCTCTGGGCAGACGCCAAGCTCACCCATATTCCGAATCTCGACTAATTCCCAAGAATGCCGAACATAGCAGCAGACTCTACAGATGCTTCAAGAACGGCATTAAGGAAGATGATGCACTAAAACAACGCATCAAGAGAGAAAAAAAAGCATACATCAAATAGAAATAAACAATAACAATGGAACAAAGCAACAACTTCAATAATCCTGGCGGAGGAAAAGGTCCGAAGATGCCTAGGTTTAACATGAATTGGCTCTACACCATTATCCTCATCGCCCTCATCGCTTTGTTTTTCAGTGGCGGTGGTGATGCCTTGGGCGGAAGCGCAGCCAAGGAAGCCACCTATACCGAATTCAAACAATATGTAGATAAGGGATATGTGCTGAGCGTAGTAGCCAACAAGACGGAAAGTACTCTCAAGATATATATCAACCCGAAATATACGAGAGATGTCTATAAAATGAGCGCCCAGAGCGTAGGACCGAATCCTTACGTTAAGGTACAGTTCGGATCGATCGACGAGGTAGATCGCTACGCCAACGAAATGGTGAAGGAGAAGAAAATCCGTTCCTTCAGTTACGATAACCAGAAGAGTAATGATTTCTGGAATCTCGTAATGAGCGTTGCCCCTCTCCTCCTCTTCTTCCTCTTCATCTACTGGATGTCGGGCAGAATGGGAAGCGGTATGAGTAACATGGGCGGCGGCATCTTCAATGTAGGTAAGAGCAAGGCAAAGATGTACGAGAAGGGAAATTCCCTGGGAATCACCTTCAAGGATGTTGCCGGACAGGAAGGTGCCAAGCAGGAAGTAGAGGAAATCGTGGAATTCCTCAAGAATCCGCAGAAATATACCGATCTGGGTGGTAAGATTCCTAAGGGCGCATTGCTTGTTGGTCCTCCAGGAACCGGTAAGACTCTCCTGGCAAAGGCTGTAGCTGGCGAAGCTGGTGTACCATTCTTCTCCATGAGCGGTTCAGACTTCGTAGAGATGTTCGTCGGCGTGGGTGCATCGCGCGTCCGCGACCTCTTCCGCCAGGCAAAGGAGAAGGCTCCTTGCATCATCTTCATCGATGAGATCGATGCTGTGGGTCGTGCCCGCAGCAAGAATCCGGCAATGGGCGGAAACGATGAGCGAGAGAACACACTCAACGCCCTGCTTACAGAGATGGACGGTTTCGGCACCAATAGTGGTGTCATCATTCTGGCAGCTACCAACCGTGTAGATATGCTCGACAGCGCCCTGCTCCGTGCCGGCCGTTTTGACCGAGAAATCCACGTAGATCTCCCAGGCTTGAACGAGCGTAAGGCAATCTTCCTGGTTCACCTCAAGCCTATCAAGATAGATGACACTGTGGACGTGGACCTCCTGGCTCGCCAGACTCCTGGCTTCTCAGGTGCTGATATTGCAAATGTATGTAACGAGGCAGCCCTCATTGCTGCCCGCCACGACAAGAAGGCGGTATGCAAGCAGGATTTCCTTGATGCCGTAGATAGAATCGTAGGCGGACTGGAGAAGAAGACCAAGGTGATGACTGCCGATGAGAAACGAAGCATCGCACTCCATGAGGCAGGCCATGCAACCATCTCCTGGTTCTGTCAGTATGCCAATCCACTCATCAAGGTTACGATCGTGCCTCGTGGTCAAGCACTCGGAGCAGCCTGGTATCTCCCAGAGGAGCGACAGATTACCACCAAGGAGCAGATGCTCGATGAGATGTGCTCGCTGATGGGTGGACGTGCAGCCGAGGAACTCTTCACCGGTCATATTTCTTCCGGTGCGATGAACGATCTGGAACGCGCGACCAAGAGTGCGTACGGAATGGTGGCTTATCTGGGCATGAGCAAGACTTTGCCAAATATCTGCTATTACAACCAGAACGAGTATTCATTCCAGCGTCCATACTCAGAGACTACAGCCCGCGAGATAGACAAGGAGGTTCTGCAGATGGTGAACGAGCAATACACCCGTGCCAAGAACATCCTGATGGAGCACAAGGAGGGTCACAACGCCCTTGCCGAGCTGTTGATTCAAAAAGAGGTGATTATGGCCGAAGACGTGGAGCACATCTTCGGCAAGCGTCCTTGGCTGAGCCGTTCTCAGGAAATCATGGAGGACGAACAGCCTAAGATTGATGATGCCGTAAAGGATATGCCTGAAGTTCAGGCAGCCATCAAGGAGCATGAAGAGGCAAAAAAAGCTTCAAAGGAGGAAGCTGAAGAGAAAATTTCGGAGAAAGCTCCCGCAAAGGTTTCTGAGGATGCAGAAGAGAAGGTTTCAGAGAAGACTTCAGACGATACTTTCAAGAAAACTTCTGAGAAGACTTCTGAAAACGAGAAAAATAACGAATAAAAAGCAAGACCATGACTGAGAAACAAAAAAATCTAGTAATTAGATCCATCACAGGCGTACTCTTCGTCGTGTGTATGGTATCTTGCTTCCTGAATCCTAGGGCGATGGTATTCCTGTTCGCCCTGATTACAGGCCTAAGTATCTGGGAGTACTGCGGACTGGTGAACCAAAAGGACGATGTAACTGTCAACCGATTCATCACCACCGTGGCAGGAGTATATTTCTTCCTTGCCGTAGCTGGATTCCGCACAGGTATCGTGGGCAACTTCGTGGTATTCGTACCATACTTGCTCACCATTATCTACCTCTTCATTGGAGGGCTCTATACTGCCAACAAGAACGCCATCAACGACTGGGCTTACACCATGCTTTCGCAAATGTACATTGCCCTTCCATTCTCGATGATCAACGTGTTGGCATTTGAGACTTCAGCATTCGATGGTCAGATTCATTACGACATGCTCTTGCCTCTGAGCGTATTCATCTTCCTCTGGACCAATGATACGGGTGCTTATTGCAGCGGTTCGCTTTTCGGCAAGCATAAGCTGTTTCCTCGCATCAGTCCGGCGAAGAGTTGGGAAGGCAGCATCGGTGGTGGTATCTTCGTCATTATCGCAGCCATCATCATCGGTTACATTGCCAACGATGGCGAGGCTCACCGCCTCAGCATTCTCGGATGGGTAGGTTTAGGAGTAGTTGTAGCTGTTTTCGGAACCTGGGGCGATTTGGTAGAAAGTCTCTTCAAGCGCACCCTGGGAGTAAAGGATAGTGGTAATATCCTGCCGGGCCATGGCGGAATGCTCGACCGCTTCGATTCATCACTTATGGCGATTCCAGCTGCCGTGATTTATCTCTACACCCTCCAGCTTTTCGGATAGACTCCATTCTGAAAAAATACAATAAGAAAAAATCCAAGCCAGATTCATTCTAGCTTGGATTTTTTAATTTATAACGGCTACAACCCATAGAGCAGCTATTTCAATTCCTCCTGCTGCGACTCATTAAGCTGTTCTTCTGCCCTTCTGGCTCTTTCGGCTTCTTCATCTGCCAGTCTTCTAGCCTCTTCCGCCTTTCTTCTTGCCTTTTCGGCTTCCTCTTCCGCTCTTCTTCTTGCAGCCTCAGCCTGTTGTTCCGCTTTCTTTTTTGCAGCTTCAGCTTCAGCCAGGGATTTCAATCGGGCACGCTCGGCGGCTTCGGCAGCAGCCTTGGCTTCTGCTTCGGCTCTCTCCTTGGCAAGTCTAACCAGCATTTCACGACGCTTGACCAAGAGATCGAACATGATGGCAGCAGCCTCATCAGGAGCAACCTGGTTACCCAGACGCTCTCTCACCTCACGATATTCAGAAAGCATACGCTCCCTGCCCTCCTTGCCTGGCAAAATCTGATAAAGCTGGTCGGCGATGGCATCCACCTGAAAACGGTCGGCAAACATCTCCTGCACCACTTCCTTGTCGGCAATCAGATTCACCAGCGAAATATACTTGCACGACATCACATGCTTAAACGCAAGGCGAACCAGATGCGGCAATGGGGTCTCATAGCAAACCACCTGCGGAACCTCGAACAGCGCCGTCTCCAAAGTAGCCGTACCACTCGTTACCAAAGCCGCCGTACTGTGACTCAGGAGCGGATAGGTCTTGTTGCGCACCATCTTGACAGGCGTACCCTTCAGGAACTTCTCATAATAAGAATCCTCGATGGAAGGAGCTCCCGCAAGCACCATCTGGTAATCCTCAAACCGCTCTGCCACCTCAATCATGGCAGGCAGATTATCCTTAATCTCCTGCAAACGGCTTCCGGCAAGCAAAGCAATAATCGGGCGATGCCTGTCCAGATTATTCTCTTCACAAAACTCCACGAAATTCTGATGATATTCCGACCGAAACTCATTCACCTCTTCTGCCGTAGGATTACCTACATAATGGATAGGATAACGGTGCTTTTTCTCGAAGAAAGGCACCTCGAAAGGCAGGATGGAGAAAAGTTCGGCGATATCACGCTTGATACTGCGGATTCGCCATTCCTTCCACGCCCAGATTTTAGGCGAGATATAATAATACGCCAGAATATTAGTCTTCTTTTTCAAGAACTTAGCGATATTCAGATTAAATCCAGGATAATCTACAAGAATTACCACATCCGGTTTCCATTTCACAATATCTTCCTTGCATCTTTTCATATTAGAAAAGATGGTACCCAGATGCATCAGCACAGGAACAAAGCCCATATAGGCAAGCTCCTTGTAATGCTTGACGCGAGTGCCACCTTCGGCAGCCATCAAGTCGCCACCGAAGAACCTAAATTCCGCAAACTCGTCAACATTTTTTAGCGAACGCATCAATCTGCTGGCATGCAGGTCGCCACTCGCCTCTCCTACTATCAAATAATACTTCATGATACTTTGAACTTGATACTTTGAACTTGGAACTTTATGATATGCTTTAACTTGGAACTTTCAATATTAAAGTTCAATATTAAAGTTCTTGATCCAATCATAATCCGTGATATCAATCTTGGTCGGCGTGATGGCAATATAGCCATGATTCACCGCCCACTGATCTGTATCCGCAGCATCCGGTTCGTCATTGCGATAATCGCCCACCATCCAATAGTATTCATACCCATGAGGGTGCGTACGATGTTCCACCTCGTTGATCCACGAGCCATGTGCCATTCTGCAAGCCTTAAAGCCCTTGAACGGAGGCTGTGCCGGGAAGTTGACATTCAGGCAGGTATATTTCGGCAAGCCCTTCTCCAGAACCATCTTTACCACCTGGGCTACCCCGTCTCGCAAAGGCGAGAGATCGGCATTCTCATCATAGTTACAACTGCTGAAGGCAATGCTAGGAATGTGCTGCATACATCCCTCCTTGGCTACGCCCATCGTACCTGAATAGTGATTGTTCACACTGGAATTATCACCATGGTTGATACCGCCGATTACGAGATCAGGGCGACGGTCCTTGTAAAACTGATCGAGCGCCAGTTTGACACAATCCACCGGCGTACCGCTGCACGACCAAACCTCCACATCTTCGCCCATATTATGACGGCGCTTCAGTCGCAGCGGAGTGGTAGCCGAGAAGGCACAGGCGAATCCGGAGCGGGCACTTTCGGGAGCCACAACGAGTACGTCGCACCAGTCTTTCAGAAAGCGCACGAGGGTCTTAATACCATTGGCATGATAGCCATCATCATTTGAAATTAACACTAAAGGTCTCTTATTTTCCATAAAAATATCTTTCTTTTTGGTGCAAAAGTACGAAAAAACCTTTAAAGAAACATATTTCTCGCATATTTTTTGTATCTTTGCCGAAAAATTCTGTGCGCAAAAGCCATTTTAGACTCGCAGGCGCACACTTCAGGTTATTATATAGACTTTAAAAATGGGAAAAATCATAGCATTAGCTAATCAGAAAGGTGGCGTCGGAAAGACAACAACCACCATCAACCTGGCTGCATCGCTTGCTACCCTGGAGAAAACGGTACTCGTCATCGATGCCGACCCTCAGGCAAACGCATCCAGCGGTCTGGGTGTGGACATCAGCGAGGTAGATTGTTCACTCTATGAGTGCATCATCAACCATGCAGATGTGCGTGATGCCATCTACACTACCGACATCGACGGACTCGACATCGTGCCGAGCCACATCGATCTTGTAGGAGCTGAGATAGAAATGCTCAACCTTAAGAATCGCGAGAAAGTAATCAAGACACTGCTCGACCCCATCCGCGAAGAATACGATTATATTCTCATCGACTGTTCCCCATCGCTGGGTTTGATAACAGTGAACTCGCTTACCGCCGCAGACAGCGTGATCATCCCAGTGCAGTGTGAATACTTCGCCCTGGAAGGAATCAGCAAGCTACTCAACACCATCAAGATCATCAAGAGCAAGCTGAATCCGAAGCTCGAAATAGAAGGTTTCCTGCTGACGATGTACGACAGCCGCCTCCGACTCGCCAACCAGATTTACGACGAGGTGAAGCGCCACTTCCAGGAATTGGTATTCAAGACTGTCATCCAGCGCAACGTGAAATTGAGCGAGAGTCCGAGCCACGGCCTCCCAGTCATTCTCTACGATGCAGAATCAAATGGTGCCAAGAACCACCTGGCACTGGCAAAGGAAATTATCAACAAGAATAGATAAGATTTGGAAATTGAACCCATCAGGAAAGTTCAATGTACAAAATTCAAAGTTCAAAGCAAAAATGGCAGTACATAAGAAATTCAATAACGGCATAAGAAACAACGCCCTGGGCCGCGGACTCGACGCCCTCATCTCGACAGAGGGAGTACGTACTCAGGGCAGCAGCACCATCAACGAGATACCTCTCGATCAGATCGAGGCAAACCCGAACCAGCCACGACGGGAGTTTGACGAAGAGGCGCTGCGCGAACTCGCCGATAGCATCAGTGCCATCGGCATCATCCAGCCTATCACCCTGCGACAGATTTCGGAAAACCGATTCCAGATTATTGCGGGAGAAAGACGATGGAGAGCTTCACAACTAGCTGGACTCATGGCAATACCTGCTTACATCCGCACCATCAGCGATGAAAACGTGATGGAGATGGCGCTCGTGGAGAATATCCAGCGTCAGGACCTCAACGCCATAGAGATTGCACTTGCATACGAACATCTTCTGGAAAACGAGGGAATGACTCAGGAAAAAATTTCCGAGCGTGTGGGCAAAAGCCGTGCTGCCATTGCCAACTATCTCCGACTCCTGAAGCTGCCGGCACAGGTGCAGATGGCTCTCCAGAAGAAAGAAATCGATATGGGACATTGCAGAGCGCTCCTAGCACTCGAGAGTCCGTCGCTTCAGATCAAACTCTTCAAGGAAATCCAAAAGAACGGTTACTCCGTGAGAAAGGTGGAAGAGATGGTACAGCGACTGAAAAGCGGTGAAGACGTGGAAAGCGGCAAGAAAACCATCACTGCCAAGACACAGATACCCGAGGAATTCACCATGCTTAGAGAAAAGCTCTCCAAATTCCTCAATACCAAGGTGCAATTCACCTGCTCTGCCAAGGGCAAGGGAAAAATCAGCATCCCATTCAGCAATGAAGAGGAACTGGAGCACATCATGAACGTTTTCGATAAACTGAAACAGGAATAAATCTTGTTTTATATAGAAAGAAATAGATTATTTCGATAAACAGGAACAGCTTCATCTGTTCCGAATAAGATATAGAAGAATAAAAAAGTGAATTTAAGATTATCACATATTTGCATTTCGGCTTTACTGCTGGCAACCTCGCTCCAAGTTTCGGCTCAGAAACAGAAGGCGAAGGCAGAAGTAGCCGTTCCTGACTTCGCTGCTGCCGACTCGGCAAGGATGGCGACAGAAGCGGCAAAGACTTCGGTAGATTCTGCCATCACAGCCAAGGACAGCATGAATCTGGCTAAACTCAACAGTTCGCTCAGGCCGATGCAGAAGAAGAAGCGCGATTGGGCTACCTGGCGACCAGATGCCAAGCGCGCCATGTGGCTTGCACTGGTTTTGCCTGGAGCAGGACAGATCTACAACCGCAAATACTGGAAACTACCTATTATATATGGTGGTTTCGTAGGCTGCGCTTACGCCATCACCTGGAACAATCAGATGTATCACGACTACTCGCAGGCCTACCTCGACATTATGGATGATGACCCGAACACGCAGAGCTACAACCAGTTTCTGCATTTGGGAGCCACAATCGATGCCTCTAACATAGAACGCTACAAGGAAATTTTCCGTAAGCGTAAAGACAAATTCCGCCGCTGGAGAGATATGGGAACCTTCGTGATGATTGGCATCTACGCCTTCTCCGTCATCGATGCGTATGTAGATGCATCGCTCTCAGAATTCGACATCTCCGACGACCTCAGCCTCAGAGTGGAGCCTGCCGTGCTCAATAACGGCAGATACAACAACCCGCTGCGTTCAGGCGCACTCGGACTGCAATGCTCGCTCACATTCTAAAAGTAACCATCAGAAAACTAAACGAAAAAGAAGCATATAATTAAAATAGAAAACAATAGACATTAGATAATGAAGAAAATAATCATCATGGCAGCAGCGATGCTGTTTAGCTGGCAGGGCATTCAAGCCCAAAACGACAAGGCAGAAGACAATGACGATGTGATTACCGTAACCGACAAGGACGGTAAGCAGGAGGAAATCGAAGTTCCTGAAGGTTTGGAAGACCACCTCGACAGCCTTCTTCACCTCTACAATACACAGGCTTACATGATGGCCGATACCTCTTGTAAATACCGTGATGTGAATCCGGTTTTCGAAACACAGGTATATATCGACCGGTTGAAGCGACTCCCTACACTTATTGAAATGCCATACAATGAGGTAGTACAGAAGTTCATCGACCGCTACAGCGGCAAACTTCGTCGATCTGTAAGCTTCATGCTGGGTGCCAGCAACTTCTACATGCCTATCTTCGAAGAGGCATTGGAAGCATACAACCTGCCACTGGAGCTGAAATATCTGCCGGTTATCGAGTCGGCACTCAACCCCAAGGCTGTTTCCCGCGTAGGAGCCACAGGTCTCTGGCAGTTCATGCTGAGCACAGGCAAGCGCTATGGTCTGGAGGTGAATACCCTCTACGATGAGCGCCGCGACCCAGTGAAAGCATCTTATGCCGCAGCCCACTACCTGCGCGATCTCTATAAGATCTTCGACGACTGGAACCTCGTTATCGCAGCCTACAATTGCGGACCAGCCAAGGTAAACAAGGCAATCCACCGTGCCAAGGGCGAGACTGACTATTGGAAGATTTATCCATACCTGCCAAAGGAAACACGTGGATATGTACCAGCTTTCATCGCAGCCAACTATATTATGAACTATTACTGCGACCACAACATCTGTCCGATGGTAACCGAGTTGCCAACCAAGACAGACACCGTGGAAGTGAACCAGGATGTTCATATTGAGCAGATTGCCAAGGTTCTCAACATTGATGCCGATCATCTTCGCAACCTGAACCCACAGTATCGCCGCGACATCATCAACGGCAGTCACAGGCCAATGCCAGTACGTCTGCCGGAATCACTCATCGGAGCCTTTATCGACAATAGGGATTCCATCTTCAGTTACCGTACTGATGAGCTTCTGCTGAAGCGTGATGTGGTAGAAGTCAACGACGATGAACCAAACTACAGCCGCTCCCGCAGCAGCCGTTCACGCAGCAGCGTATCATCTTCACGTAGCAGCCGAAGCAAGTCTTCACGCAACAGCCGCGGCAAGAATGGCAAGAGCAAGAACGCAAGAGGCAAGAGCGTAACCATCAAGAGCGGAGATACACTCTCGGAGATTGCTGCTCGCAACGGAACAACCGTGAAGAAGCTCAAGAAGCTGAACAAGATTTCGGGCAACAGTATTCGTGCCGGAAAGAAGATCAAAGTGAAATAAAAAAAAATAAAATCTATATACTGAATGCCCACGCCCAGAATCGTGGACTTCAGTAATACATCATTAATCATATTATAAATAGGAGGGTACAGCTATGGATGACCAGAACTTGAAAGACCTAGAAAGAGAGCAGGCCGACAACAAACTGATCGGTGATGCCTTTCAGCATTTACTCGACACCTACCTCAGCTCGCGACACCGCAAGAAGGTAGATATCGTGACAAAAGCCTTCAACTTCGCCCGTCAGGCGCACAAGGGCGTGCGCCGATTGTCTGGCGAACCGTATATCATGCACCCTATCGCCGTGGCACAGATTGCCTGTGAGGAAATGGGATTGGGTTCTACCAGCATCTGCGCAGCACTGCTCCATGATGTGGTAGAAGATACAGACTATACGGTAGAAGACATCTCTAACATCTTCGGTGACAAGGTGGCACAGATTGTGGATGGACTCACCAAAATCAGTGGTGGCATCTTTGGAGACCAGGCTTCTGCACAGGCTGAAAACTTCAAGAAGTTGTTGCTCACCATGAGCGATGACATCCGAGTAATTCTCATCAAAATCTGCGACCGACTGCACAACATGCGCACCCTGGAATCGCAGCCAGCTAACAAACAATACAAGATTGCTGGCGAGACCTTATATATATATGCACCACTCGCCAACCGACTCGGACTCAACAAAATCAAGACCGAACTGGAAAACCTCAGCTTCCGCTACGACCATCCACAGGAGTATGCCAACATAGAGCATAAGCTTGCAGATACCGAATCGCAGCGCGACACCCTCTTTGCACAATTCACCGCTCCTATTCGTGAGGAACTGGATAAGCTGGGTGTGGATTACAAGATCAAGGCACGCGTCAAGAGCCCTTATTCCATTTGGAACAAGATGCAGAACAAGCACGTTTCCTTCGATGAAATCTACGACATCCTGGCTGTTCGCATCATCGTGACACCTAAGGTGCGCGCCAACGAGGTGAATGAATGTTTCAACGTATATGTAGCCATCAGTAAGATTTACAAGAGCCATCCTGATCGTCTGCGCGACTGGCTGAACCATCCGAAGGCTAACGGATACCAGGCTCTCCACGTTACCCTGATGAGTAAGCAGGGACGCTGGATAGAGGTACAGATCCGCTCCGACCGCATGGACGAGGTAGCAGAAAAGGGATTTGCAGCCCACTGGAAATACAAGGAGGGTGGCGAATATACTGAGGATGAGAACGAGTTGAACGACTGGCTGAGCACTATCAAGGAGATTCTGGACGATCCGCAGCCTGATGCGATGGACTTCCTCGATGCCATCAAGCTCAACCTCTATGCATCCGAAATCTTCGTCTTCACCCCGAAGGGAGAAATCATCACGATGCCAGCCGGATGTACAGCACTCGACTTCGCCTTCCAGATACATACCTTCCTGGGCAGCCACTGCATCGGAGCCAAGGTAAACCATAAGCTGGTGCCTCTGAGCCACAAGCTGAACAGCGGCGACCAGGTAGAGATCCTTACCTCCAAGAGTCAGCACGTACAGCCTGCATGGGTGAACTTCGTAAGCACAGCCAAGGCTAAGAGCAAGATCATGGCGATATTGCGACGTGACTCCCGCGAAGTGCAGAAGAAGGGTGAGAGCATCCTCACCGAATGGCTGCAGAAAAACAACTTAGAGATGACCAACTCGGTAGTGGACAAGCTCTGCGAATTCCACAACATACAGAAGCGAGACAACTTCTTCCAGTCGCTGGGCGAGCACTGCATCCTGCTTGGAGAGAAAGACCTCGATGAGCTGCAGGGCAAGACCAAGAAACAGAAGCAATCGTCTAGCTGGCGTGACTACATCCCATTCCTGGGCAAGAACAAGCAGAAGGAGGAAACGGGCGGCATCGTAAAACCACTGGAACTCTTTGTGGTGGGCAAGGATTTCAACAAGAAGAAGCCGCTCATCCTGACCGAAGAAAACATCAATCAGTTTATCTTCCCTTCCTGCTGCCACGCCATTCCGGGTGACGACGTGATGGGATTTATCGACAACAAGAACCGCATCGAGATTCACAAGCGTTCATGCAATGTAGCAGCCAAGCTGAAATCAAGCTACGGCAACCGCATCGTAGATGCCAAATGGGATATGCACAAGCAGTTGCTCTTCGATGCCACTATTGAGATCAAGGGTATCGACCGCAAGGGTATGCTTCTGGATGTAAGCCGCATCATCAGTGACCAGCTGGGCATCAACATCCATAAGCTCACCATCAGCAGCGATAACGGAATCTTCGACGGAACCATCGAACTTCGTATTCACGACCGTGATGAAGTGAAGATCATCATGGATAAGCTCAAGACGATTGAGGATCTGCAGGAAGTGCAGAGAATCTTGTAATATGAAAAGAATAGAGATGGTATCATCATCAAAAAAAGGATCAAAATGATATCATCTGAGATCAGGAGCTGGAAGCCTGCTGCTTCCAGCTCCTGATTTTCATCAAGCCAAATAAACTACAATCATTAAAACAAAAACAAACAAAACAATAAAAAAGCTTTTTTTATCATTCCTGATGATGTTGGCTATGCTGCCTCTGGCTGCAGCCAACAAGTACGATAATCCTGACACACTGGTCGTTTCGCGAGATGGTACGGACGAATTCCGCACCATCGACGAAGCCATCCAGGTATGCCGTTCCTTTATGGAATACACCAAGGTAATCTATGTAAAAAAGGGCGTGTATAAGGAGAAACTCATCATCCCATCATGGCTCACCAACATCACGATCTGCGGAGAAGACCGCGACCAGACCATCATCACCTGGGATGACCATGCCAATATCCTGATGCCTATCGGCGGACTTGACTCAGATGCATCTGTCAAAGGCAAAAAGATGGGAACTTTCCGCACCTACACCCTCAAGGTAGCAGGTAGCTACATCACGCTGAAAGACATCACCATCGAAAATAATGCCGCAAAACTGGGACAAGCAGTCTCACTCCACATCGAGGGCGACCATGTGTTGGTACAGAACTGCCGTCTTCTGGGTAATCAGGATACCGTTTATACCGGCAAGGCAGGCTCCCGCATCGCCTTCTACGACTGCTACATCGAGGGAACCACCGATTTCATCTTCGGTCCTAGCTTGGCATGGTTTGAAAACTGCGAGATCCACAGCAAGGCAAACAGTTACATTACAGCCGCATCCAGCCCTGCTGGTCAGAAATACGGTTATGTCTTCAACAAGTGCAAGCTGACAGCTGATGCGGGGGTTGACAAGGTATATTTGGGTCGTCCTTGGCGCCCATACGCCAAGACCCTCTTCATGAATTGCGAGATGGGCAGCCACATCACACCTGCAGGTTGGGACAACTGGCGCAACCCGAAGAATGAAGAAACTGCCGAGTACAGCGAATACAAGAACTATGGTCCAGGTGCATCGCTGGTATACCCCGGCAAGTTTAGAGTAATACACTCGAATACAAGAACTATAGTCCAGGTGCATCCACCAAGGGCAGAGTAGCCTGGAGCCATCAGCTCAGCAAGAAAGAGGCCAGCAAGATTACCATCGCCGAAGTCTTCAGCGAAGAATGCTGGTAATCCCCCTACTCTTTACTAATCATAAAGTTCAAAGCTCAATGTTCCAAAATCAAAGTATTAAACCAGTCCGTCGAGCTGTTTCTTGAGTTCCTTGAGCTGATCTCTTACAGAAATGAGGGTGTCGAGAACGTCAGACGATTTCTCGGCACCCGTTCTGTTTTGACTCAGATACTTACGTGCCGCAGCAATCTTGAATCCCTTCACCTTGATCAGGTTATAGATGAGTTTCACCTGCTCAATATCCTTGTCAGAATATTGACGCACCTTGTTTACGCCCACCTTAGGTCTGAGGAAAGGAAACTCCTTTTCCCAATAACGGAGAGTTGACTCCGTTACACCCACTTCCTCAGCCACTTCCTTAATGGAATAGTACAATTTTACGTTTTTATCTGTATTTAAAGCCATTTTTCCAAACTTTAATTTCAAAAATAATTAATTTTGTTGCAAAATTAAGCAATTCTTCTTATCTTTGCAAAGTTTTTCGGAAGAAAATGCCCTTAAGGGCAAAAAATAATCAAAACAGAGGAGAAATACAGCCTCTGAAACAACATTTGAGAATTAAAAAAGATTAATATAAAAGATAATATGATGACAGCTAATGAAGTGCGCGAATCCTTCAAGAAATTCTTCGAAGGTAAGGGCCACAA
>JAIINY010000340.1:0-2724 GCA_022741625.1 Prevotella sp.
CCATCCAAGATATATAGATGGTTGCCAAGCCTCTGTGTCCCTTATATAAAAACATTATAAAGCCTTTAGATAGAGCTCGTTATCCCGAACTGAGGTAAAAGTTGCATAAAACAACATCCATTTTTGTTGATATTCAATGATGCAGTATATATATCTTACCCAACTTTTAGACTTTACAGACTACTAGTCCGAGATACTGTTTACATTCTTTGTTCAAGACTTCTATGTTCCAATGGATTTGGTAAACTTCGAAAGCTTTCACAAAAGTCGTAGACAAATCTGTGCTTATCAAAACGTTCCATCTTTGGTTTCTTCCATATCGAATCAGGAATATGCATACAGGTTGAAACTTTCTTTTTCCTTGGCGGTTTCAGAATTATTGCTTATCTTTGCAGAGGATAACTCCTGAATAGTAGGATATTCGTGGAAATTGAGTCCACGCAGAAATTCCTGCTGTTTTGGAGTTATTTTTTATCGTATGTTACCAAAATATCGTCTGTAGTAATAGGGAAACAAGAGACTCTCATCCCTCTATTACTTACAGAACTACAATAAATCCTCTATTGTTTGAAGAACTTCTTTTATCTCATCACTATCAATGCTTCCATTCTCATGATCTATCGTTGTGAAAAGATTAGTACCTTCCTTAAAACCGATAGACTTATAAAAAGCGAGCTTCTTGTCCCATGATTCTTTATATGCAGGATTGGAAAGCATTCCCAAATGTTCCCAAATGATTGGATCACCAGCAGCATCCTCAAAAGTGAAATCCGGTAAGAATCTCTTTCCTTTCTCTTCCAGGAATTTCTCATACTCAAAGTCAATATTTGCTTCATATAACATGTTAGCAATAATAACTTCTGATTTACTTCTAACAAGTAAGCCATCCTTTAAAGTCTTGTGTATCAACCCCTCGATATGTGGAACATCAACTTTGGATTCACGAACAGAATACTTAAACAGATTCGTATTGCGATGAGCCATAACGGAATATTGAGGCTTAGTATACTCCAACATCCACTGAGGAGAATCCTCTACCAAGAGAATCAACTTCTTCTTGGCACGTGTCAAAGCTGTATAGATAAGCTCGCGAGACAATATCTGTCCACTTTTAGGAAGAACAACAAGCACTGTATCAAAATCACTTCCCTGACTCTTGTGAATGGTTATTGCATAGGCAAGCTCTATCGGTACTGCAACATCGTCACTCGATGAAGGATAATAACTAAAGCTCTCATTTGGAATACCATTGAACACAATACTAGCACGCTTATATTTACCACTTACATAACTAGCAAACCCTATCTGACCATTGGACAATTGAAATTTAAACTTTGATGGATAGGATACACGCTTCTCATTTTGAAGTTGTATCACCTTGTCTCCATGATAGATATATTCAGGAGCCACCTCCAAAGCATACTTAACATTAGTGTTATCCAACCATTCCTGGAAATACTTATTAAGCTGAAGAGTACCCCATACAGGATTCTTTACTGGAGTCAAGACCTGAAAACCCTCCACCGTTTCTGGATGTTCCATGGCAAAATAAGTATCATCCATACCAATGGACTTTCTGATTCTTTCAGGTATGGATAGTTCTGGGAAAGGAAGTTCCTTTTCCAACACATTCAAAAGACATTGCTTCAGCTCATCAGCCGTTTCCCATGAATAAACCTTTAAATCACCATCCAAAGAACCTATGCGTATCTTCTCAAAGATCTCATCTGCATTCTTCGCAATCTGATTTCCTGAGAACCATGAAGCTAAAGTAAGAATATCAGACTGTCCACCCTGGTGGATTGTCCTTACAATGGTATGTAGATGAGCTATGGCAGTGGTTCTCAACTCACTGTCATTATCCAGGAAACTACAAAGATCAAAGAAAGGTCTTCCCTCTCCTATCGGTGGCAACTGATATGGGTCACCTATGAGAATGATTCTATTTACAGTCTTCAGATCAATTGCGTTCAACAAAACGTAAAAATCAGAAAGAGTGAGCATTGAACATTCATCAATGACAATATTCTTTGCACCCACATATTTTCTTTGTTTATCTTTTGCAGGTATGTAAGCACTCATTGTACTCCAATCAAAGAACCCCTGTATTGTCAAGAATTGCGCCACAGTCAAAGCCTGGGTATTAGATGCCATACTTCCCAAACGAACTCTAGCCTTTCCTGTTGGAGCCAATAGCAATACACCTTCTTCTATTACTTCTCTTGAAGACAAGAACGCTTTTACCACAGTTGTCTTTCCTGTACCGGCAGGACCTGTAAGCACAGAAAGACGCCTAGAACTTATTATCTCCAATGCTTTAGCTTGGTCTTTAACGGCCATAACACTTTGAGGATTTGATGCATCAAAAGCGATGGTATTCTTAACCAATGAAGCCCAATCCTCAGATAATGGCTCCTTCACATCCTTCGCAGCACGGGCAGACAAACGTTTTTGTAACCATCTTTCCATGTCCGTGAATTCCCTCAACTGAATGGCTACAGAGTCCTCGGTCTTGAGATACTCTAATTTTTCCTGCATGAAACTACATGTATTTTATAAGTGATTGAGAATGAGATATGTTTTTATCTCATTAAAAGAAGAGGTTACGAATTAGAAATATACAGGATGTAGCATCCTGCTGTGATTTGCATAACCATCCAAAGAACTCTTTCGGTTGCAAAGGTACGATATTTAATCGGGGATAAAGAATGTTTTAAGATTTTT
>JAIINY010000341.1:0-2703 GCA_022741625.1 Prevotella sp.
ATCCGAACCGGTCAGACTTATTATGTAGATTTGCAGCTCGGTCAGTCGAAGCAGGCAATAATTATCCCTAAAGGCACGTTTTATAGTGTAACGGGCGGTCAATGGATCTTTGTATTAGACAAGAGTGGCAAGAAGGCTTATCGCCGAAAGATAACCATCGGTCGCCAGAATCCTCAATATTATGAGGTAATTGAGGGCTTGGAGCCGGGTGAACAAGTCATTGTTAGCGGCTATGAAGCCTATAAGGATAATGATGTATTAGTTTTTAATTAGTAGTGATTAGTTAGTAATGATTAATTAGTAGTGATTAGTGATAAATTGGGCTAACGCCCTTGAAACAGAATATTTGATATGAATCATATTATTAACGCATTCAAGAATCTGCCTCGAAGGGGCCAGCACAATTTCGTGAAGATCTTGTGTCTGGCGCTCGGATTGGCAATCAGTTCGGTAATTATTGCCGAGATTTATTTCGAGCAGACTTACGATACGTACTTTCCAGGATGGGAAAGGACGTACCAGATTTCAGAAGTGGGCAGTAACCAAGGGCAGAACATGTGCTTTCCTCAGACATCTGGAGCTATAGCGCAAGGAGTGAAGCAATATGCTCCGATGGTGGAAGTGGCTACGAGCACCCATTGGTTGATGACGAATGGTCAATGCAAGTTTGAAGACCAACGCACACTTACTGCCAATATGATGTTGGCAGATAGTTGCTTCTTCGATGTTTTCCCACAGAAGATATTTGTGGGCAAGGCAAAGCAAGCTTTATCGCAACCTTTAGCCTGCCTTGTTGATACCGACTTGGCGGAAAAGATAGGTGGAAATGTTGTAGGCAAGCGGTTCACCAATCCTAACTATCCAGGAATCACCTTCACGATAGCCGGTGTCTTTGACAGTTTCCCATGGGGGGCTTCTCTTCATGGCACAAAGGTCATCGTGTCCATGTGTAGTTTGCCTCGTTTCTTTTCTTTCGATGGTAGAAGACAATGGGAGGGCAATGATGCCTATGTGTCATATATTCGCCTAGCCAATGGACATCAACCCGGTGAATTGAAACCATACGTAGATAAGATGTGTCAAGATCATCATGACCAGAAAGAGATGAAGCAAAATGGAATCACCCTCACCTACGACTTTACCCTGCTGAGCGAGATGTATACTCATAATTCTTATATCAAGATGATGGGGTGGATATTGGGCATTGTGGCTTTTGTGCTTCTCTTTACCTCCGTGATGAATTATTTGCTTATTATCGTGGGCAACCTCGTTACTCGCTCTCGTGAGATGGCGGTGCGAAAGTGTTATGGTGCAGAACCTAAGAACATTCATGCCGTTATCTTCTCTGAGGCTTTGGTGCATGTGGGGTTGGCTATCGTCTTGGCTGCTATCTTGTTGTTCCTCAGCAAGGGAACCATTGAGAATTTCCTTTCTGCGCCAGTTGCCACTTTGGTGTTCAATCGTGGCAGTTGGATTCTGGTTGCAATCTGTCTCTTGGTGCTTTTCATCGGCGGATTCGTGCCTGGTTATCTCTACAATAAGATACCTGTGTCAACCGCTTTCCGTGGGTATAATGAGAATCGCAATCGTTGGAAGCTTGCCTTGCTTGGCATCCAGTTTGTCATATCAGGCTTGTTGTTTAGCTTGCTTTTCGTGGTCAATAATCAGTATCTTATGATGTTGTTTTCCAATCCTGGTTATGAGCCTCGTGATGTGGCAATTGTTTATGTGGATGCTATCAATGCCGATCAGCGTGGTCAATGCTTATCTGAAATCAAACGTATGCCAAACGTTGAGGCTTGCAGTTCTACCTATAACATACCGCTCGGTGGGTATGGGGTCAGTGGTAATATGATAAGCATACCTGGCGATGATAAGAATCTCATCAATATATCGGAAATGGAAGGAGTGGATGACAACTACTTCAACATGATGCAAATCCCTATTGTGGATGGCACATTCTTTACCGAGCGTAATGATAGTTGCCGTCAGGTGATGGTTTCTGAGCGTGTTGCCGAGAAACTGAGCAAGATAGGACATTGGAAGGATGGCGCTATCGGAAAACATATTTGCAGTACGGGGCATTTTGATTTTTCAGGAAGGTTGGAGGATCTCACTATCTGTGGTGTGTTCCGAGATTTTCGCAAAGGTTCTTTGGCTAACAATGATGATGATACGAAAAACTTTCCAATGATATGCTTCTATTCGGCAAAAACAGCAAAATACATGCTTGTCAAGATTAAGAACTTGACGGCAGATGACCTCTCTCGACTCAATGAGAAGGTGAAGGCAATGTATCCGAACAATGAGGTGACGGTGCGTAGTTTTGAAGCAGAACTTAATGCGCAGTATGCTCCCCAGCTCAATTTCCGCAACGGAATCTTTGTTGCCGGTATCATCACGATGATCATCGCCCTCTTCGGATTGGTGGGCTATACGAGTGATGAGGTGAACCGCCGCCGCAAGGAGATTGCGATCAGAAAGGTGAATGGGGCGAAGGTGAAGGATATTCTTCGCATCTTCCTGAAGGACATCATAAAGATAGCTTTGCCTTGCATCATCGTGGGCGATATTGCTGCATGGCTGATAGCCAGACAATGGCTGATGTCGTTTAGCGAGAAGATTACGATGACGCCTTTGCTGTTTATCGGCGTTACCATCATCTTGCTCGTCATCATCGGGCTTTCCGTCGTCATCAACTGC
>JAIINY010000342.1:0-2678 GCA_022741625.1 Prevotella sp.
TCATCGATGTTAGCTACATCTACAGCTTCCACGCCCAACTTAGAGGCGATGGTTTCGGCAATCGACTGGCATGAGCCAGTAGAAGAGCCATAAATTACGATTGTTGTTTTCATTTGTCTATCTTACTTTTAGTTACATTTATTTTCGGGTGCAAAGATACATCCTTTTTCCATCATCTGCAATACCTAAAAATGATGGTTTCGCAGAAATACCTAAATATGGGGATAGATTTCAAATGAGGTGAGAGCAAACATCAAGAACATTGATAAACAACCAATTCTCTTGGGAGGTTGATGATTTTCAACCTCTCAAACCACAGTTTCATAGAACTTCCCTGATGTCGCTTCACATGACTATTAATGATATAATAGTCTGCCTGATACTCATCCATCAAATCAGAAAAGGCAGCCTTGATACGAGAACACTTCTCATTTATCGCATTATCAAGCGGATTCACCAGACGGTTCACGGTCTCAGTGATTTTATCCATATCTATTCTATTCCCTATCTTTTGATAAAGTTGAAGAAGTTCTTCCCGATAATCTACCAGATTCTTGAATTCAATACCTTCCGGATGGTTCAGAAAGAGCAGATAGAGTGCCTTGTGGATGGGACTGAGCTGTACTTCTTTATTACCAAACTCAGGCAAAAGGAAGTGATAATCCTCAGTGATGAGCAATGGGCTGAGAGTAGCCCTTGCAGCCTCAATGCGAAGCTGTTCCAATACGGGCACACTGATAGCTTTCAGCAAAAGGTCAGTTCTTCCTTCTACCAAAAGTTGGGAGGAAAGCGTTTTTATCAAAGCAGCTTTCTCCTCGGCATCCATATTTCTCAGTTCATCTTGCATAACGGATGCAAAAATACAAAAAGAATAGGAAAAAACGTTTCTCTTCATCAAAAAAACTTCTTTCGCAAGCCTTGCGTTTCATTTATTATTGTATAATTACTCCTTTATTATTATCTTTGTGCCCAAAATAGAAATATAGATAAGATGACAGAAGAATGGACTCCAATAGATTTCGGACAGACAGAAGACACCACCAAAAATATCATCAAGGTGATAGGTGTGGGTGGTGGCGGATGTAATGCCGTTAAGAATATGTACTCAGAAGGTATTGTAAATGTGAGCTTTGCCGTTTGCAATACGGATAGCCAGTCGCTATCCAAATCACCAGTGCCTGTAAAAATCATGCTCGGTAAGAGCGGCTTGGGAGCAGGTGCTAACCCTGAAGTCGGAAGAAGCGAAGCGCAGAACACCCAGGAAGACATCCAACGACTGCTGAATGACGGAACCAAGATGGCATTCGTTACAGCCGGCATGGGTGGCGGTACCGGAACAGGAGCAGCACCTGTCATCGCCGGCATCGCAAAAAGCATGGGCATCCTGACGGTGGGCATCATCACCATCCCATTTTATTTTGAAAAGCGAAAGAAAATCGTGAAGGCCCTGCAGGGTGTAGAAGAGATGCGCAAGAACGTAGATGCCCTGCTCATTGTCAACAACGAGCGGCTTTGCGATGTATATGCCGATTCTGAAATTACCGTAAAGGATGCCTTCAAACTGGCAGACAAGGTACTGAGCGATGCCACCAAGAGCATCTCTGAGCTGATTACCGTAGAAGGAACCATCAATCTCGACTTCCGTGACATCGAGACCACCATCAAGAGCGGCGGCGGTGCCATCATGGCGATGGGTAGAGCCAGTGGCGAGGGAAGAGTACAGAATGCCATCAAGAATGCCCTGGACTCTCCTCTACTCTATGGCAGCGACATCAGTAATGCCCAGCGCATACTCTTCAATATCTATACTTCCAGCAAACACCCTATCTTTGTTCGGGAAATGAGAGAAATTGATGCCTTCTTTGATGATTTGAATCCAGACATCAAGGTTATCTGGGGTCTCTCTGATGATGACAGTTTGGACGAGGATGCCAAAGTCACCATTCTTGCCACAGGTCTCAACAATGAGTTGTCCGAGGATGTACAAGAAAGTTCCTCTACGTCAAAGGATGAAGAAGACTATCAAAGAATCATCGACAAGCTCTATCATCCTATTCGAGACAACTTCCAGACGCATTCAGATAAAACAGAGCAAAAGCAAGAACCAGAACCTGCAGATGACAATGACAATGACACTGATGATACAAAGAAGGTTGCCATGTTGCTAGAAGGAGAGTCTGAAGAAGGGGCAACTAATGTTTTGGAGGAGAACAACCCTCATAGCGCAGAAGATTCAGGAAAAGTTTCTGTAGAATCGCCAGTTACCAAACCAAAGCCATTAACTTTGGGCAAAAAGATAAAAAACGGGCTTATAAAAATTGCAGAAGACTTGGATATCATCTCTTCCGATGATGAGAACTACCAGTAGTTCTATAGCCGTAGATTCCTATAAGCATTAACCCACATTGCAGTCACTCGTCATGTAACTCTCTGGGCTGCTGCAATGTGGGCTAGGTTCGGTTTTTGAAAGTGAATCCTGCCGGGAGTGATGCCGGCAGGATTCTGCGTTTTTTTGATGCTGAAACATATACATGGATTTCAAAAGAATAAGCTAAAGAAAAAAACATTTACCCAAAGAGATCATTCATCCTTACTTCACTATTCACCAATCCGCTATGCATATTCTGCTTCACCCCATAAGTCGTGATGAAAGTATGCAGCAATGCCTTCTTCGTCTT
>JAIINY010000343.1:0-2668 GCA_022741625.1 Prevotella sp.
GTGCAAATCTACTCATTCCCAACTGTTTACGTTCCAACCTCTCTTATTCTCCTTTGGCTGCTTTAGAGCTTTATGTTAAAAATACTAACTCATAGTTTTCTCCCCTAAAACTCACCGTTTCTCGGGTTAGAAGTCATTAAAAAAATAACACGGACAAATTGAATTTGTCCGGACAAATTATCCAGCAGCTCATAACATACTGGTTATTACACTGTTACAAGCACCAGGACAAACAAGCCGGACAAATTCAATTTGTCCGTGTTTTATTTTTCAACCGAAAACCGGATATAGGTTCTATCATCGAAGCTCTTATTGCCCTCTACGATGCCCTTGGTGGCGATAAAGGAATGGATGTTCTGAGGGTCGTTGGCAATCTGCTCTGCCAATGCCGCCTCGCTCGCTGACAAAGTAGGCTTCAGGAAAGGATAGCCATCGCTAGCCAATACTACTTCATTAGGCGATGAAACAGGCTTCGTTTGCTCTTGAAAGTATGTTTCAATGCTACTTGAAACAGGCTTCATTTTTAACGCTACAACCTTCACTCCCTCCCGATAGATAGGAAATCCATCGATAACCGTATAGTTCTGGTTCTGCCCCGAAAGCATCGCCTCGACCAATAATGGCTCTATCTGCTTTCTAGCCTCAGCAGGCGAAAGACCCTGCTCTATCAGCTCCACCCTCTTTCTGGCAATCTCCTGCTCATAAGGCTTGCCGTTCTCATAAAGCTTTCCATCGATGATGGCCTGGCAATCGCCCACCATCCATACTTCATTCCTTGTCCGGCTATAAAGGATAGCCGAGGCAGTAAGCCGCTCTTCCGGATGCTCCTTCAATCGCTCTTCTACCCCTAGCTTTTCATACACCTTATTATATATATAGGCTGTTACACCCTGGCAGAAATCATCTACCGAGGCATCCGCTTTCAACTCCTCACGAATATACTCCAAGATAAGCATCATGGCATATCTTCCGTTCTTCATATCAGGATTGAGATGCTTCGGAGTCTTGCTCGTACTGCCATCAATCACTGCGATGAAATCATCGGTAACTACCATTCCATCCTCACAAGCCTCAGGGCTCTTCTTTCCTATGATACTGCTTTCTATAATCTTCATAATATCTACTTATATATCTGAAAAAAGGCTACCCATTCAGGTAACCTTTTTACTAGTTTATCTATATAAAACTTTTGCTTTCTGAATATTCATCAAGCCTTTGCTTTCTTTAATCTGATAATCATCTGTATGAAGCTTGGAATCATGATGCAAAGCGAGAAGCCTACGGCATAATACATGGTCTTCTCATCGCCATGGAAGAGGTCGATGAGCTTGCCGTCGCTCTGCGGCATGATATTGGCAAGTACATACGCCATCGTATTGTTCACCCAGTGGAGCAGGATGCCCGGAACAAGACTGCCGGTGCGATAATACATCCATCCCAGAAGTAAGCCCATCAGGAGGGCATTGATAAACTGTGCCAGATTGGCATGAACAATTCCGAAGATGGCTGCCGAAATCATGATGGCTACCCAATGGTTCTTCTTGCTCATGATGCCCAGCAGGGTGCGGAGGATGGCTCCACGGAATACTACCTCTTCGGCAAGAGGCGCCAGGATGCCGATTGCTACATAGCCCCAAGGCTCCTTCATCAGCGAGGTGAATATCTGCTGGGTATTCTCATCCATCTCGATGCCCAGCTGCTCATAGAGGAACGACAGGGGGATGATGGTTCCCAGGGAGAACAATGCCACCCAGAGAAGCGTGCCCCAAGGCTTGGAAAGCAGATAACTGCGGGTAAGCGGCGTCCACTTCGTCTTCAGGAAGATGATGAGGGTGATGACACTGCTGAACACCTGAACAAGCGCCGTAAGAATGGCGTTGCCGCCCGTACTTACTGCCTGAAGCGTTGCCTGATAACCTTCACCCTTGATGCCTGCCCAGATTCCAACACCGGCATACATCATGATGATTTGTACTACTATAAATATAATAAGGTAGAGGACCACATCCGTCAAACCTCTCTTTAAATTAATCTTTGCCATTGTTATCTATCTCCTTATAAAAAAATCCATTACCGTCTTTTCGTCTTCCTTCAACTGCTCTGCCAGTTCCTCCGGCGAATTGAACTTCTGTTCACCCCGAATCCACTTCATAAAGCCCACGAGCAGGAGCTGGTCGTAGATGTCGCCATCAAAATTGAAGATATGCGTCTCCAGCGTTATCTGCTTGCCATTGAAAGTAGGACGGTTGCCCACGTTCATCATTCCCCGCTTCCATACCACCGAATTCTCCAGTCTTACCTTTACGGCATAGACGCCAGGAGCAGGAATCATCTGTCCGAAGTGAGAGATGTCGAGATTGGCTGTAGGGAAGCCGAGCTTTCTGCCTTCATGGAATCCGTTCACCACCTTTCCGATGATGGTATAAGGGAAACCGAGGCACTGGGCTGCCATCTCCACTTCTCCCTCTTTCAGGAAAGAGCGGATTACGGAAGAAGAGATGTTGATGCCGTCTATCTGGAAGGCCTCGTTCCTGATTACCTCAATGCCCATCTCCTTGCCGTAGCGCACGTAATCCTCAAAAGTCTCTGCACGGTTGTGACCGAAGCGATGGTCATAGCCGATAAAGAGTTTCCTTACGTTGAGATGGTCGTGGAGCACCTGCTGCAT
>JAIINY010000344.1:0-2660 GCA_022741625.1 Prevotella sp.
CCATCCAAGATATATAGATGGTTGCCAAGCCTCTGTGTCCCTTATATAAAAACATTATAAAGCCTTTAGATAGAGCTCGTTATCCCGAACTGAGGTATAACATTACAATAAGCCCACAAAAGGAAGAACAGATATATGATTCGTCTGGAAAAAAGGTAACAAGCATAGAGAACGGACGCATATATATTATTAATGGGAAAAAGGTAATATCTACAACTCATTAAAAAGAAAAAATATTAGAAAGGAATTATGGAAAGCGATATTTGCCCATAATTCCTTTTATTTTTATATGACCCCACCAACTCCAATTGGATATAATCAAAACGGTACGACCGGTTTCCAGAAATCGCTAATTTGATTTAGTTTCAAGTTTCTCTTCCAAACATTAGCTTTAATAAAATGCTCTTCATAAACAGCCCTGTCTCGCTCTGGATAAATGTTCCCTTTCCAATATTGTCTCAATTCGGCAACCTTAATGAGATGTCCATTGGTGCATACATATTTTGCATATTCGTTCTCTGCGGAAGAAACATACACTCTTGAAAGAATACACTTGTATTTGTCGCTGATTTTGGGGTTTGGAATATCTTTGAATTCTTCAATTTTGTCATAATGCTCAGTATTAGGATTCCAAACATATGCATCAAAATGTTCAGTGCCAGAAGCACCAAAGCTACCCAAATAAAACAGCACATCTTCTTTTATACCGTCAAAATTCAAGTCAGTCAACAGACAACTATCAATACGTTCTTCATTTGGTACAAGATCATCATCTTCAGGATATTTGTATCCGAAGCGATGAATGGTCTTGTCGCCACGTTTTATAATCACGCCATAATCAACATCGTCAACCTCATGCTCTATCATAAGGCTTAGAGTGTCGTCATTACTTCTCATAGAAGAATCAGAAGTTGCTTCTTTCTGTGAAACACATTTCGTTTTATTCTTATTGCATCCCCATACTACAAGAAAACTACAAAAAATGAGTAGAATAAAAACTATCTTTTTCATACTTCTTTTTATTTTTATTGCGACAAAGATATAAACCGCTTCCTTCCTGACTGTAATCGGAATGAGATATTATCACGCTCCAATTGCGCACAGGTTGAAAGCGTGGCTATCATTATCGGGGCAAAGAGGGACGGATGTCCTTCATCGTCCAATAATATAAGCTGTTCCTTTTGAATGTAGAGGTTAATGCCACAATGTTGCAATTTATTCAGATATAAATGTAACTTACTTCTATCAATTATTTGTCCGGCTCCAATTCCTCTATTGCACAAATGGCATGTAGTTCAACTTTCTTAATCTTAGGATATGCCGTTTTATAATAACCTGTCACATCTTTGACTATACTTTTTTGGTCATAGTAAAATGTAGCCAAAACGACTTCCGTATAATTACCAATAGGTAATAAATGCCAAACTTCGGAGTTATCAGCATTTGGTTGAATCTTAAGAATTCCATCCATGCGGACATTTCCTTTATCATCTGTAATGGTTAGTCTCTTGGTTGCATAAGGGCCAGAAGGAATATAAACACGAGTACGTATTGTATAATATTTATTGTATGAGTCTTTCTCTATGGCATCAGCTGCAATAGTTGCAGAATCCTCAGAAGAAACACCTTCAACAAAACATTTTCTATCTACCACATACATTGTTCTACTAAGTTCCCAAAGAGTCGTCCAATCTTTTACTTCAACCTTTAATACAGCAGTATTTCCATCGGAATCGGTTATGGTGATAGTGGTATTTCCTACAGAAACACCACTTACATAGATTTCTTTCTCTGCTTCATTTGTTGAGCACGAGACTTTGGCTATACTTTCATCGGAAGATGTTGCTGATATTTTGCCTTTAGCTCCATTTACATTAACTTTGCTGCTACTTTCCGTATAGGTGGTAAGAGAGGTAATCACAATCTTTTTACCAGTATTTATGTCACCAATGATTTCGTCTTGTGTGAGTTGAATACCAGAGTCATCATCACCGCAGCTTGCCAAAGATAGCAAAGCGGTTAATGCAATAAGAATCATTTTAATTTTCATACATTTCTTCAATATTAAAGGGTTATAACTATTCAATAAACGCAAAAGGAATCAAAAACTTGCATGAGATTTCAAGATTATTTTATTCCTTGTGTTATTTCATCAATACAGGCTTATTATCGTAGCCGTTCATCTTGTTTGTCACTATTGTCGTTCCAAATACTCTCTGGTTCATGTATAGTTTGCAATGGTACTTTAACAATAGAGTCAGAAGCCACTTTCTCATAGTCATTTGGTGAGTGATTGGTTTGCTCTACAAAGGTTTTCTTCTTGGAGAGACAGGCATGACGGAGCTTACTTTGTTCTACACTCTTGAATGGTGGCAGTAGGCATTTCGTAACAGTGTCAAAGACGTTATCCAAGATTCTAAGACAATTGGTTGCAAGCCAAAGTAATGCGATATGCGCTTGCGGATCTTGTCTGCTTTCAGATTATGTAAACCATGTTCACATTGCCCATTGTCTGCAACTCATTGACTGTGATACATGAAGTGGTGCGATTAAAATTATCGAAAAAGCAACTGTGGAATAATATTTTTTAAGATAATAGTTTGCTCTAATCCAATATAAATCTGTATCTTTGCAACCAGATAAGCGTTCTGTAACACAAG
>JAIINY010000345.1:0-2652 GCA_022741625.1 Prevotella sp.
AGGAAAAAACTATTTTTCCTTAAGGAAAAAAATAAAAACCCTTAAGGAAAAATTCTCAATCTCTTCTTTCCCCATTTTTCGGGTGTTTTTGCCTGATTTTCTTTCTTAAGAATATTGTTTACATACGGATAAGGGAAGAAGAGAGATGGGCTAAAGATGAAAAAATAGTTGTAACTACTTATGTCCATAGAGGTTCTGAGTTATTACATTTTCATTCGCAAAAGACAAAAAAGCATAAATAGTGAATAATATAAGCGGCTTTGTGAAACTTTATCATTACCTTTGTAATTTAATTAATAGGCTTCTGACAGCATCATAGAACAAATTTCAATTCGAGGCTGTTATGGAGTTGGAAAAAGATAGTGTGGAATTTTAGACAGATAAAAATGGATGAAATTAGTAAACGTGAAGATTCTCTGTTTGAGCATGTGTCAAAGCTGATAGATGAGGCTAGGAAACATGTAAAGACAACTATTGATACCACAATGGTTTACACCTATTATGGAGTCGGCAAATACATTGTTGTGGATGAGCAGCAAGGATATGCTAGAGCCAAATATGGGAAAACTGTGCTAAGAAACTTGTCGAAAAAATTAACTGAAAGATATGGAAAGGGCTGGTCTGTTGAAACTCTTACTGCAGCCCGAAAATTCTATCAGATATACAGCGAAGGAAAAATCGCAAACACTGTTTACGAAATTCAAGAGAATGCAGATATTCATTTCACTCTTTCCTGGTCTCATTATCTCATACTCATGCGTATTGCTAATCAAAATGAACGTAATTTTTATGAGATTGAATGCTACAAGCAGAATTGGAGTGTCCGACAATTACAGCGGCAGTACAACTCCAGCCTCTATGAGCGATTGGCACTGAGTCGTAATAAGGATGAAGTGATGAGGCTGGCGCAAGAAGGACAAACTGTAGAAAAGGCAAGTGATGTGATAAAAAGCCCACTCACATTAGAGTTTTTGGGATTAAAGCCTGAAGCCGTTTATTCTGAGTCAAAACTCGAAAGTGCAATCATTAGTAAAATTCAAGATTTCTTGCTGGAGTTGGGAAAGGGATTCCTCTTTGAGGCCCGACAGAAGCGATTTACTTTTGATGAACAGAATTTCTATGTTGACTTGGTTCTATACAATCGGCTCCTGCAATGTTATTGCCTTATCGACCTAAAAATTGATAAGCTGACACACCAGGATCTTGGACAGATGCAAATGTATGTCAACTACTTTGATAGATTTGTAAAGCAGGATTTCGAAAAACCTACTATTGGCATTCTTCTTTGCAAAGAAAAAAATGATGCACTTGTAGAGCTGACATTGCCAAAGAATGCTAATATCTATGCATCGGCTTATCAGCTCTATCTGCCAGATAAGGCTTTACTTCAAGCAAAGGTAAAGGAGTGGATTGCTGAGTTTGAAGAAAATGAGGAATTAATGAAACATGAGTAACGTATAGATTATGCAATACAAGAATATCATATTTGATTTAGGTAATGTCTTGGTGAAGCTCAATCCGGAAGGATGCATCGGGGCTTTCAAGGCGATAGGAATGGGGGAATTAGTTGATTCAAATCCTCAGAGTGAGGGGATGAAGCTGATGAGCAAGCTGGGTGTGGGAATGATTACCACCGAAGAATTCTGTGAAGCAGCCCGTAAGTTGACAGGGACTGATGTAACGAATGAAGAGATCATCGCTGCTGCCAACAAGATGCTGGTGGAGATTCCTGATGAGAAAAAGGAGCGACTCCTGCAGTTGAAGAAGGCTGGCTATCGCCTATTCCTCCTGAGTAATACCATTGATATTCACTGGGATTATTGTGTGGAGCATCTTTTCCCTTATCAGAACCATGGGGTAGAGGATTATTTCGAGCAGTGCTTCCTCTCTCAGAGAATGCATCTGGCAAAGCCTAATGCCCGCATCTATGAGGAGGTAATCAGGCAGGCGAACATCCATCCCGACGAAACCCTCTTCATCGATGACCTGAAGGAAAACTGTGAGGCTGCCGAGAAGCTGGGCATCCATACCTTCCAGAACGTGAAGTTCGATGACTGGCTTGCACTTCGATTCTGACGGATATGTCAGAATCGAAGCTTTTATTTGTTAAATAATTTTGTGCTAATTTGCATTTTTTCTGATGAATAATCGCAATAACTCCACACTTTTTCTAACGAATAATCGACAATTTCCCACACTTTTTCTGACGAATAATCGACAAATTCCCACACTTTTTCTGACGAATAACTAAGGAAAAGGCTGATTTATTCGCTTTTTCCAATAAAACGTTATACCTTTGCCAACTTATAATAACTAACATACAATATCAAAATGATTTTTTACAAGACATTAGGATTGAAAAACAGCCGTATTGATGTGGCTGATGCCTTGCGAGGATTGGCCGTAGCAGGTATTATTCTCTATCACTTCGTGGAGCATTTCAATATGTACGATGGAAGCATAGCGCATGCTTATACGCTGGGGTGTGATGATTGGATGGCAGGTGGATGCGTCGTCGTTGAGAGAGGTGTATGGAAATATGTATAATGGTCATCAGCACGGCAGTTTCCTGGAGAATGCCTATGGCAACCTGCGATACGGACAGGTGGCTACTTATTACTGGTGCATGATGAAGGGAAGACATACGCAGAC
>JAIINY010000346.1:0-2651 GCA_022741625.1 Prevotella sp.
TTTAGCAAACTTCGCCCATTCTTATTGGGAATGATATAACTAATTGCAAAAATACTAATTTTCCCTGAATTATCTGTCAAATTTTATCATTTTTTGTATGCAGTTCCCAAAATATACTACAAATGTTTAGCTAATCGGCATTATATGCTTCCTCTAAATTGCGGATTTTCGTTTGTTTCCGAATGCTTTGCCCATTCCCAATAAGAATGAGCAACGAATGTAAAAAAATAAGCATGTGCAAGATTATATCGACTAATGCTCATAAGATATTAAGATTATGCATAATTACATAAAAGTAGCTAGGCTTCCTCAATCATCATGTATGGTTGTAGCCAAGAACATAAAGTAGAAAGAGAAAATGACGCAGGACTGCTTGAATTCACCTTCTACAGCCGACGTAAGCAAGCGCTTACCAAAGGGCATCAACATTACTGGGGCTGATAAAAAATCGGATCCAGGTATAGAAGGAATGCCTTGGGGGTATCTGTTTATCCATAACAAGACAGCCCAGGTTTTTGAAAGAAAAATGAAAGCCTACAATAAGGCAAATCCAGAATCTTCCCATGCATGTTTTATCCATCGTTCTTTTACATACAGACAAAAGAACGAGAACGGAGGAGTAAAGAAAGAATTGAAGCCAACCATTAGCGGACTTGTATTCTTGCAGGGCGAAACTGGCGACTTGCAAGATTTTCTAAGAACACATTACCCACTATACCATTTAGTAAATGACAGATGCAAGGGTAAGCCTGCATCTATTAGCAATAAGGTGATGCAACCTTTCATGACTGTCTTAAAAGACAATCCTGAGAGAGTGACCTTTCTTAGAGACTCATTCGAGAAATTTGCCAAAGACCATGTAAAACTACGTGTAAAAACAGGCATTTTCAAAGGATGCGAGGGATACATCGTCCGTATCGACCGTGATCGTCAGCTAGTCTTTGACTTCGGAGGCTACGCTGTAGCCATTCGTGGATTACACAAAGAGGACTTTGCTGTGGTGGAAGAATAAGGCATGGACTTGATGATAACGTATATCACCAAGTCCACGAACACTAATCACAACTCTTCTATCCACCCGAATACGGCATGGGTATCAAGGCAAGGACATTCCTTAGGTGTAGTGCCTAGCAAGTCACGATGCCCCACAATCTTCGCTTTTGGAAACAACTTATGCAGCTTATACAGCAATTCGATAATACGTTCAGTCTGCTTAGGTGTACGAGTGTCGCAAGGCTTGCCTTCCTCATCCAGACCTCCCTCATAGCAGATGCCGATTGAGCATCTATTATAAGGTCGGGCATGCGCACCCACCTCCAGCAGCTTGCGGTGTTGCGTCATCGTACCATCTTTTCGGATGTAGAAGTGATAGCCGATATCATAAAAACCACGTGCCTTATGGTCACGTCTCAGCTGTTCCACACTATAGTCCTGATAGCGACGGGTAGCCGAGCAATGCAGCACCAGAAATCTCACAGAGTCGGCAGACATCATGTATTTGCCGGCTTCAACTCCGGCGAGGAGTGTACGCTCTGAGCGTACCTTCTCCTCCCCGATGTTCATAGGAAATGTATCTTTAATCATAATAGGCTCTTTAAACTATAAACTGTTAACTATTAACTGACATAGTTTGCACAGGAGCTTACTCCCAGTGCCGTAAGTGCAGCAATCAGAGCTTGCACGACGGCATTCACAATTTGCACCCAAGAAATTTTCTTGGAACCATTAGAATCATTCATCATCATGGATCAATTTAAGTTGAACATTACTGCTTAGAAATTTACGTTGTCGCCGCTCTCTGAACCTGTACCGCCAGTATTCTCGCTGCCACCAGTGTTCTCTCCACCAGTGCTTTCTCCACCAGCGTTCTCACCGCCATTCGTAGAGTCGCCTGTAGTAGGCTTCTTCTCATCATCGGTAGTACCGCCAGTAGGGTTGTCCTTCTTCTCATCACCATACTTGACGAGTTCGATGGATGCTGGAAGCAGGTTGTAGATACGAGAACCGTTCTGCAACTTGGTGAAAGAAGGACGGAAGGCAGGAACAAGACTCTTGACGAGTTTGGCGTTCGCCTTGCTCTCATCTTCTACGGCTTTGCCGGTAATGAAACGGATGAAGAGCTTGCCGAATCCAAGCAACTCGATGTCGTAACCTTTCTTCAGGTTCTCCTTCACGTAGTAGGCATAGCGGTCAAGCACTGCTTTTACGTCTGCAGGAGTAGCTGTTGACTCCACTGCAATTTGGTTAGCAACCTCCTCGGTAGTCAAGGTACCGTAACTGTAAGGGCGAACGCTATAGACGGTCTGACCCTTCTTGTCACCCATATTAATGGTCTTCTTTGCAACTTTGTAACTCTTACTCATAATTTAAAACATTTAAAAGATTAATACTAAAGTTATGTCATCGTCAGTCCAAAGAGATTAGCAATCCCGTTTGTTCTGATTGACGTTGCAAAGATACAACATTGGGGAGGCGAAAACAAATGCCTTCACTGACGTTCACCATCTGTTTACCACTCATTCACTATACGCTCACTTTTAATAAAAATCAATGCAATGGAAGATAATAATAAGGCAAATATCGTCTTTAATATCTCTGGCGGTAACAACCAGATTCTGCCCAATGCTATCAAGGCTGAGCAAAACTTTTAT
>JAIINY010000347.1:0-2645 GCA_022741625.1 Prevotella sp.
CACTACAAGAAGAACCAACAGTTGGGCAAACTGCCAGAAGGCTGCAAGTTCAATATCATCAACTTTGTGGATGTGGAATACTCCAAGCGAGTGAACCCGATACAGCAGAAGTACATCAATAACTTGGCTGCAGCGAGTGAGACCGCAGAAACCCTGCTTGAATCCCTGCAAAAAGGCAAGAAAGAAGGCGGTGGCGGCAGCGACCAGTTCTTCCAGACCTCAGCAGTCAACTTCCTCGCCGCCTGTATCTACTTCTTCATCAACTATGGCAAGGAGCCATACGACAAGGATGGCAAGATGCTGATAGCAGAGAAAGTACTTGATCCGAAGACCATGCAGATGAAGCCGACCGGTAAGGTGTTTAACCATGCTGGAGAAGAAGTGGAGCCTGCGTATTGGTTGGGCAAGTACAGCGATATGCCCCATATTCTGAGTTTCCTGAACGAGAGTTACCAGACCATCTTCAATGTGCTGGAAACCGACAACGAGGTAGCACCCTTGTTAGGACCATTCCAGACCGCCTTGAAGAACAAGGCGATGGAGCAATTGGAGGGTATGATTGGTACATTGCGTGTCTATACCTCACGCCTTGCCACCAAGGAAAGCTATTGGATATTCCATAAGGACGGTGATGACTTCGACCTGAAAGTCAGTGACCCGAAGAATCCGAGCTATCTGCTGATAGCCAACGACCCAGAGATGGAGAGCATCATCGGAGCATTGAACGCCCTAATCCTCAACCGATTGGTGACACGAGTGAACACAGGACAAGGCAAGAACATCCCTGTGAGCATCATTGTGGACGAGTTGCCGACACTCTACTTCCATAAGATAGACCGACTGATAGGTACAGCCCGAAGCAACAAGGTTAGTGTAGCCTTGGGATTCCAGGAACTGCCCCAGTTGGAAGCAGACTATGGAAAGGTGGGTATGCAGAAGATTATCACCACCGTAGGCAATGTGGTGAGCGGTTCGGCACGAAGCAAGGAAACACTGGAATGGCTATCCTCCGACATCTTCGGAAAGGTGGTGCAACTGAAGAAAGGAGTGACCATCGATAGAGACAAGACGAGCATCAACCTGAATGAGAACATGGACAGTCTTGTGCCAGCCAGTAAAATCTCTGATATGCCAACAGGATGGATCTGCGGACAGACCGCAAGAGACTTTGTAGCGACCAAGACCGGCATGAATGGCAGTATGAACATACAGGAAAGCGATGAGTTCAAGACCAGTAAGTTCTATTGCAAGACCGACTTCGATATGGCTGACATCAAGAAGGAGGAAAGCGAGTATATGCCACTGCCCAAGTTCTACACCTTCAAGAGCCGTGATGAGCGAGAGCGCATCCTCTACAAGAACTTCGTGCAAGTTGGTGAGGACGTGAAAGCCATGATAGCGGAGATTTTCAACAAGAAGAATGCCAAGTGACAAAACATCATAGTTAAACAAAACGAGATTCATGACAGGAAAGATACGGACATACATCATTCTAGCACTCTTGCTGCTGTGCCAGAATATCATGGCACAGAACAAGACCCCCACAACAGATAGCCCAAGCCAAAACGACTTGGGCATTTTTGCCTTGCCACCCTTTGAGCGAGCAGTGCGGTGCATCAAGTATTACGAGGGATGGCACGACATCAAGCGCAACTATCCCTATATCGGGTGGGGACACCGGATATTGCCGCATGAGAAGTTCAGAAAGAACCTCACCTTTCAACAGGCAGACTCGCTATTGCGCTCTGACCTGAGAAAACTCTGTACCCTATTCAGAAAGTACGGTAGAGACACCTTGCTCCTTGCCGTACTTGCCTATAATGTCGGTCCCTATAAGATATTAGGGAATGGAAAGTTCCCCAAGAGCCGACTCTTGCAGAAAATAGAGCAAGGCGAAAGAAACATACGTAGGGAGTATCTTGATTTTTGCAGATACCAAAGACGCAAGATAGCTTCTATCCATAGGAGGCGACAGACTGAGCTTCTATTGCTATACAAGCCATAGAAGCAACAACGACGAAGTGACTCCAAATAGCTATTGATATACAACTACATTCTTGCCATACCGTTGCTTACATATATAATAAGGTGTAAATAACCAAAAAGCAACATTATTCACAAATAAAAAAGTAAGTTTTATGGCAACAGTAAAAGTAAAATTTAGAGCATCCTCGGTGCCAGGAAAGGAAGGCACATTGTATTATCACCTCATCCACCAGCGCAGTCTGCGCTGGATTAGTACCGACTATCATGTCTTTCCAGAAGAGTGGAACGACAAGAAGTCGGTTATCATTGTTTCTAAACGCAACAACCGACAGGCACATCTGCAGCTCATACAGTCACAGATAGATTGGGAGATGAAGCAGATGCTGCGTATCATCCTTGATAAGGACGCAGAGGGCATTCCTTATACCATTGACGACATAGCCAAAGAGATACAGCAGCTGTCACCCTGCCAGAGCGTTTTTGCTTTCTTCCGGCAGCAGATAGCCAAGAAAGAGCAGATGAAGTGCATTGGCACCAAGAATAACTATGCCAATGCCGCCAATCGCTTCATGGAATTTCGTGGCAATGAAGACCTGACCTTCTCTCAGATGACAAGCGAGATGATGGAAATGTATCAGGCATGGCTATGGAATAGAGGT
>JAIINY010000348.1:0-2637 GCA_022741625.1 Prevotella sp.
GTGGCTATGCGATAAATCCAGCTTCTCAGAGAGCAATCGCCCCGATAGTTGCCGAACGAGCGATAGATTCTCACGAAGGTTTCCTGCGAGGCATCCTGTGCATCATCATGCGAAACCACCAATCGGCGTATGTGCCAGTAAACCGGTTCCTGATACTTCATCATCAGCATTCTGAATCCGTTCTCCGGGCATTCCTTCAGCGTATCCACTATGCCATTGTCATTTATACTCATATTCGTTTATTTTCATGAACGTTACAATAATATGACCATTCAAAATGGGAAAAGTAAAAAGGCGGAATACTTTTTTTCTAAAAAAAATCGTTTATTTCAGAATAACTGATTCTACCACCTGTTATAAATCTACTCTCACTACCCGGAAACCGACATTGGCATATTTACCCGAAGCATCACGGACATCATCGGAATATTCACTCCGGCAAGCATCACGACTGGAATCCCAGCTGCCACCTTTTACAATATATAATCCGGCAGTATTCTGAGTAGAAGTCCATTCCCAGCTATTACCCCAGAAATCAATGCCACCACAGGCACCAGTTGTTTCAGCATAGGCATCAACAGCAGTCAATCCTTTTTCCACATGATCGCTGTTCATCTTCACATCCTTTGGCATATGACCGGCAGCCAGAATCCATTCCTCTTCGGTTGGCAAACGATACGCATGCCGTTCATCCTTACTGCCCAACCATTCGCAATAAGCCATCGCCTCGCTATAAGAAATATTCACAACAGGATAATTTTCCTGACCTTGCGGATAAGTAAATCCAGTATCGTACATGGCATATTCCTTGTTGGTAACCGGTGCGTATGCAACATAAGCATTCTTTGCAGAAGAACCTCTCAACACCAGCCACTGATCATTAGAATTATCATCAACACGAGGATCTACAAGACGCCAAAACTGTTGTTCCAAGCGGATATCACGATTCTCAACCATCTCATCAACAATATCCTGCATCTCAGCTACCAGATCCGGAGTTTTCGCTTCACGCTCCAATTGGCGAAGTTTAGCCTTTTTTCGAGCTACCACCTTATCATACTTTACTCCCATCTGCTCCATCAAAGCTTGCTTATTTTCATCAGTAGGACTTTGCTGATAAGCCACCAGCATGCTCTTGGTCAAAGCATCAAGATTAGGGCGTTCGTCTTCAACAAAAGGAGCGTCAATATCAGCAAATTCCAGTTCGCTCTCTACCAAATCCTGTGGAGTAATAAACTCAGCAACCTGAATTTTCTGGTGTACACCGAAATAAGCAGCCACATCCCTACCCTTATAAATAGAGAGGCGATAACCTCCATACAAATCACAAGGGAAAGTAATGATATAATAGTCTTTTCCCGGTGTTAGTGTTTCCCCTTCTGGTGCAGAGAATGTAATAATAGATTCCTTATCCCCAGAAAGATTGCCTGCTAGCTGATAACCATCCACACTCTCCAGCTCTATCTTGGTAATACCAGACATAGTAAAATTAAGCTTGATTCCTCCTAAACCTTTCTTCGCCACATCTTCTAAAGAAACGATTGTACTTGCCGACTGTTCTGTGGGAACAACTACTTCTCCTTCGTTTTCATCTTCTGCTGAATCAAAAGGAGTTTCTACAGTAGGTATTTCTTCTGGAAAAATCTGATTATCTGATGAACAAGCTGCAAAGAACATCAGCATAAATGCCATCGAGGCAAATATTATTTTCTTCATATTCGTTTATTTTTTTTATGTTTTAATATTTAAGTTCACTATCATCATTTTTGAGCTCACTTAGATGAACGTCACAACTATATGAACTTAGAATACAGGAAAAGTAAAAAGGCGGGATACTTTTTTTTCCGATACCAGCTTAATTTTTCCTTCTCTTTTCTCTTTTAATATCATAGAGAAGAGAAAAAAAGGAGCTATTCCTCCGGTTTCTCAAAGAAAAAGTATATATTTGCAATCGAATTGCGGATATCAAAAAGATATATCGATATGAAGAAAGAAAAGAATTTAGAAAGTTTATCGGATGATGAGATTCTGCAGGGCTTCAAGGATGCCGAGCATGATGGCTTCGAGAATATGCTATGAGGAAGCGGCTGAAGAAAGTAACACATTAAATAATAGTAATATGGAAGATATGAAGAAGGGAAGAATCACTCCTAGCTGGATTGATTCATTAAAAGAGAACGAGATTTTTGTGTTTGGCAGCAATCTGGCTGGCATGCATGGTGGTGGTGCTGCCCGCATTGCCCGCCTGCATTTCGGTGCCGTCATGGGCAAGGGTGTAGGCTTGCAAGGTCAGAGTTACGCCATCCCTACGATGCAGGGCGGCGTGGAAACCATTCGTCCATACGTGGAGGAATTCCTTGATTTTGGCAATCGTCATCCCGAGCTACATTTTCTGGTAACCCCAATAGGTTGCGGCATCGCCGGCTTCGAAGCCGAAGACATCGCCCCATTGTTCAAGAAGGCAAAGGAGATGAAGAACATCAGCTTGCCGGAGAGTTTCTGGGAGGTGATAGAATAAAGTTATAGAGAATTAGTAGCTTATGTTAGGAGCAATAATAGGAGATATTGCTGGCTCAAAATATGAGTTCAACAATACGTTTGATTATGATTTCGAGATGTTCGGCGAGGGATGCGACT
>JAIINY010000034.1:0-16348 GCA_022741625.1 Prevotella sp.
GGTGAACCCATTCAACCAGCCTGGTGTTGAGGCATACAAGAAGAATATGTTCGCATTGCTCAACAAGCCAGGTTATGAGGCTGAAAGCAAGGCTATTCAGGAACGTCTGGCTAACGAGAAGTAATTGATGAAAGAAATTATTTCAAAATACTTAAAAGACCACGGCTTTGGGGAATTCAACCCTAAAGCCGTTCTTTTTGATATGGATGGCGTATTGTATAACAGTATGCCCAACCATGCCGTAGCATGGCAGGAGTCAATGAAGCAGTTTGACATCCACATGACTGCCGCCGATGCCTATGCCACCGAGGGAGCTCGAGGTATCGACACCATCCAGATGATGGTAAAGAAACAGAAGGGTATCGACATCACACTGGATGAAGCACAGAAGATGTATGATGTGAAGACAGACATCTTCCACTCCATGCCTACCGCCGAGATTTTCCCTGGTGTGAAGGAAATCATGCAGAAAATCAAGGAAGCCGGTATGCAGGTAGGAGTCGTGACGGGCAGCGGGCAGCGCCCACTCATCCTGAGACTTCTCAACGATTTCGGAGAATATCTCGATGAAGCGCATATCGTAACAGCTTATGATGTGAAACGAGGCAAACCAAATCCTGATCCTTATCTGATGGGATTGCAGAAAGCTGGCAACCTGCAGCCTTGGGAAGGCATTGTGGTAGAGAATGCTCCTTTGGGCGTTCGTGCCGGTGTAGCAGCCAACATCTTCACCGTAGCCATCAACTCCGGTCCTTTGCCAGATACAGAATTATCTGATAAAGGCAGCAACCTGCTCTATCATCAGATGACAGAGTTCTGCGATGACTTTGGAAACTTGATTGATGCAGCAAAAGGAATAGGCAATAATGCCGAAGGAAACAGAAAAAACGGGTAAGTAACACAAACCCGTTTTTTCTATTATCTTTTTTTATTACAGCCAAGACTATGCATCTCCTGATGATACTCATGCTTGTTCTTCTTTTCTTCCATTATTTCCAATACTTTTTGCTCATTTGCAGCACATAAATAAATCAAAACGGCATAAACAATTAAAACATCAATCCAATTTAACTATCAAGGTATATGAAACATATCAAATTAATGATGCTCGGCCTTGCCTTATCTGCAGGATTCACTACTCAGATACAGGCACAGGAAGCACAAAGCTTCGTTCACCAACAGTCAAACACAGAAGATTACGTCTGGCCAACAGATCCACAAGTATTAACCAAACTCAAGCATTGGCAGGACCAGAAGTTCGGTGTATTGATGCACTGGGGACTCTATAGTGTACCTGGTATCGTAGAATCCTGGTCAATCTGTTCGGAAGACTGGATTGTTCGTGAGCGCAAACCAACCTACGAGGAGGACAAGGCATGGTACTGGAGTCAGAAAGATTCCCTCAACCCAGTGAACTTCGACCCTAGCAAATGGGCTGACGTGATGAAAAAGGCAGGTATGAAGTATATGATCTTCACCACCAAGCACCACGATGGCTTCTGCATGTTTGATACCAAATATACCGACTTCTCCATCGCCCATGGACCTTTCGGCAAGGATCCACGCCACAACATCGCCAAGGAGGTATTCAATGCCTACCGAAACAAGGGATTCATGATTGGCTGTTATTTCTCCAAACCAGACTGGCACAGCAAATGGTTTTGGAACCCTTATTATGCAACCCCTAACCGCCGCATCAACTACAAGAAGCAGCAGCATCCAGACTGGTGGCAGAACTACCGCAAGTTTACACAGAACCAGCTCAACGAGCTGACCACCGATTATGGCAACATTGATATTCTGTGGCTCGATGGCGGCTGGATTACCGGCGAGGAAATCGGTCTTGATACCATTCTGGTAGATGCCCGCAAACGCAATCCGGGTATGATCAGCGTAGATAGAACCATTCGTGGAAAGAATGAGAACTATCAAACTCCAGAGCAGGGTATCCCAGCCAAGCAGCTCGATATTCCTTGGGAAAGCTGTATCACCCTGAGCCATGCCTGGGGATGGACACCTAACGCCAAGTTCAAATCACCTAACAAGGTGATCGGTATTCTCTCAGAAATTGTGGCAAAGGGCGGATGTCTCGCACTCGGCGTTGGTCCGAAGGCAGACGGAACCCTGCAACCGGAAGTTGTGAAAAACCTCCTGCAGATAGGAAACTGGCTCAACAAGAACGGTCAGGCTATTTACTCTACCGTCAATGCTGCTCACTATAATGATGGCAAGGTATGGTTTACCGCAGACAAGAATGGCAAGACCCTCTACGCCATCTATGCACTGGAAGATGGAGAGAAGACTCCTAAGACCATTACCTGGACAGAAAACAAGCCTAAGGGTAAGCTGATTCTGCTGCAGAACGGCAAGTCTGTCAAGTACACCGTCAAGGGCAATCAGGTAACCGTTACCCTTCCATCCGGACTCAAGAATGAACCTCTGGCATTCAAGTTTAATTTTAAATAAAGAAAAACAAATATAAAAAAGCATAAAGGTAGTGATAAGATTCATTTTTTATCACTACCTTTGTGCTTACATATAATATAATGTATATAAAATATAGTAACTATAAAAACTTAAAGAACAAGAATTATGAGTAACTATCCTAAAATTGGTATCCGTCCTACTATCGACGGACGTCAGGGAGGTGTACGAGAAAGCCTCGAGGAAAAAACCATGAATTTGGCTAAGTCTGTAGCCAAACTGATTTCAGAGAACTTACGCAATGGCGATGGCTCACCTGTAGAGTGTGTGATCGCTGACAGTACCATTGGTCGTGTGGCAGAAAGTGCTGCTTGCGCAGAAAAGTTTGAGCGCGAGGGGGTTGGCTCTACCATCACCGTTACTTCCTGCTGGTGCTATGGTGCAGAAACTATGGATATGAATCCACACTGGCCTAAGGCTGTTTGGGGATTCAATGGTACAGAGCGCCCAGGTGCTGTTTATCTGGCTGCTGTTCTCGCAGCTCATGCCCAGAAGGGATTGCCAGCTTTCGGTATCTATGGTCATGATGTACAGGACTTGGAGGATGACTCTATCCCTGCTGACGTAGCAGAGAAGATTCTGCGCTTTGCCAGAGCAGCTCAGGCTGTAGCTACCATGCGCGGCAAGTCTTATCTCTCTATGGGTAGTGCCTGCATGGGTATCGCAGGTTCCATCGTTGACCCTAACTTCTTCCAGGAGTACCTCGGTATGCGCAACGAGAGTGTTGACCTTACTGAGATCATCCGCCGTATGACAGAGGGTATCTACGATCCAGTGGAGTACGAGAAGGCTATGGCTTGGACCCGTGAGCACTGTATGTGCAATGAGGGTGAGGACATTGCTAACCATGAAAAGGCAAAGACCCGCGAGCAGAAGGATGCTGACTGGGAGTTCATCGTGAAGATGACTATCATCATGCGTGACTTGATGCACGGTAACCCAAGATTGAAAGAGTTAGGTTTCAAGGAGGAAGCATTAGGCCACAATGCCATCGCTGGTGGTTTCCAGGGACAGCGTCAGTGGACAGACTTCTACCCTAACGGCGACTATCCTGAGGCTCTCCTCAATACTTCATTCGACTGGAACGGTATCCGTGAGGCTATCATTCTCGCTACAGAGAATGATGCAGGCAACGGCGTAGCTATGCTGTTCAACCACCTGTTGACAGGTCGTGCTCAGATCTTCAGCGACGTTCGTACCTACTGGAGTCCGGAGGCTGTGAAGCGTGTTACCGGTAAGGAGCTTACAGGTCAGGCAGCTGGCGGTATCATCCACTTGATAAACTCTGGTGCTACCACACTCGACGGTACAGGTCAGGCTACAGATGCAGAGGGCAACCCAATCATGAAACAGCCTTGGGAGATGACCGAGGAGGATGTAGATAAATGTTTGAAGGCAACTACCTGGTATCCAGCTAACCGTGACTACTTCCGTGGCGGCGGTTTCTCTTCCAACTTCCTCAGCAAGGGCGGTATGCCTGTAACCATGGTTCGCTTGAACCACGTGAAGGGTCTAGGTCCTGTGCTCCAGTTGGCAGAAGGTTGGACTGTGGAGATTGATCCTGAGATTCACAAGATTCTCGACAAGCGTACAGACCCAACATGGCCTACTACCTGGTTCGCACCACGTCTTTGCGATAAAGCTCCATTCAAGGATGTATATTCTGTGATGAACAACTGGGGCGCTAACCATGGTGCTATCAGCTACGGCCATATCGGTGCCGACCTCATCACTCTCTGCTCTATCCTCCGCATCCCAGTATGCATGCACAACGTAGAAGACGACAAAATCTTCCGTCCTGCATCTTGGAACGCATTCGGTATGGACAAGGAAGGTGCAGACTTCCGTGCTTGCAAGAACTACGGTCCTATATATAAATAAGGTGAAACACCATCAGTACGAATCTCATTCTAAAGAAAGAAAAAGAAAATGATTACAGAAGAGCATATTCAGAAATTCCTGGAGCAGGCTCACCGCGTAGGCGATGCAGCCCTCACCATTTGCAGTAGTGGCAACCTCTCTTGGCGTATCGGTGACGAGGCGCTGATCTCGGGCACCGGTTCATGGGTTCCTAGCCTCCAGAAGGAGAAGGTTTCTCAGTGCCTGGTAGCAACTGGTGAAGTACTCAATGGTGTCAAGCCTTCTATGGAAAGCGGATTCCACCTCGGTGTACTCCGTGAGCGTCCAGACTGCGACGTGGTTCTCCATTTCCAGTCTCCTTTTGCAACAGCTGTAGCTTGTATGCAGGAAACTCCAAAAGACTTCAATGTAACCGCAGAGGTACCATGCCACGTAGGCAAGGAAATTCCTGTGATTCCTTACTATCGTCCAGGTTCTCCAGAATTGGCAGCAGCTGTCATCGCAGCATTGAAAGATCACAACTCAGCTCTCTTGCTGAAGCACGGACAGGTAGTTTGCGGCAAGAATTTCGACGAGGTGTTCGAGCGTGCCATGTTCTTTGAGATGGCTTGTCGCATCATCGTTCAGAGTGGCGGCAAATACACTACACTGACACCGGAAGAAATCGATGATCTCGAGGTTTACGTATTAGGTAAGAAACAATAAACCTCTATCCTCTATATGAGAGAAGCGGTAGGAGAGAAAGCTGCCCGCTACGGGCACTCTCCTACCGCTTTTTATACGAAATAACTTTTATCTACCCAAACATTTAGAATAAGCATGATTTATCTAGCTATAGATTTCGGTGGAGGCAGCGGACGAGTGATTGCCGGAAAACTAGAAAACGGCAAGCTCGAAATGGAGCTCATCCATCGTTTCCCTAACCGACAGGTAAGATTAGGCAACCACGTATATTGGGATTTCCTCGCCCTTTTCGAGGATATGAAGACGGGACTCAAGATGGCAGGAGCCAAGGGACTCAAGGTAGATGGCATCGCCATCGATACCTGGGGAGTGGATTTCGGTCTCATCGACCAGGACGGCAACCTCCTGGGCAACCCGGTATGCTATCGCGATGCACGTACCAAGGGAATGCCGGAAGAAGTGTTCAAGCAGATTGATCCATCGGCACATTATGCCACCAACGGCATCCAGGTGATGGAAATCAATACCCTCTTCCAGTTATACAGTCTGAAGAAAGCCAACAGTCCACAGCTGGAGAAGGCTGCACATCTGCTTTTCACTCCAGACCTCTTCAGCTACTATCTCACCGGCGAAGCCAACAATGAATATACCATCGCATCCACATCAGAACTGCTGAATGCAACCACCAAGGACTGGGACTGGGAAACCATCGACCAGTTGGGGCTTCCACGCCACATCTTCGGCAAAATCGTGATGCCAGGCACAGTAAGAGGAAAGCTGCGCCGAGACATCGCAGAGGAAACAGGACTCGGTGAAGTGGATGTCATCGCAGTAGGTTCTCATGATACTGCCAGTGCGGTAGCAGCCGTACCAGCTACAAAAGATGAATACCCGATGGCATTCATCAGTTCTGGAACCTGGTCGCTCCTGGGTGTTGAGATTGAAAAACCGATCCTTACCGAGAAAGCCCGAAAGGCAGAATTTACCAACGAGGGCGGCATCGGCGGTCGCATCACCTTCCTGCAGAACATCACAGGCCTCTGGATCATGCAGAGACTGATGGCAGAATGGAAGGAGAATGGCGAGGAACAGCAGTTTGACATCATCCTTCCTCTGGCAGAGGAAGCTCACATCAATGCCATCATCCCTGTGGATGACGCTGCGTTCCAGAATCCGGCATCCATGCAGCAAGCTATCATCGACTACTGTGCCACCCACCAGCTGCAGGTTCCTCAGACCAAGGCAGAAATCGTGCGCAGCGTACTCCAGTCGCTGGCAGCCAAGTATGCCGAGGCAACCGCTCACCTCAACGAGATGTTACCGCAGCCAATCAAGTGTATGCACATCATCGGAGGCGGCTCACAGAACAAGTTACTCAACCGTCTCACCTCCGAAGCACTGGGCGTTCCAGTCATTGCGGGTCCTATAGAGGCTACGGGTATGGGCAACATCCTGACCCAGGCACTTGCCAAGGGAGAAATCAAGGATATCAACGCGCTGAGAGCTGTGGTAAGACAAAGCATCTGATCCATCAGAATATTTACCCTACAAACATAAACGCAGACAATATTAACCTGAAATATGGAATCGAAAAAGAAAGAATCAATCCTGATGAAGGACGGGGTGAACTACCTCGTACCTTTCATATTAATCACATCGTGCTTTGCACTATGGGGATTTGCCAATGATATCACCAATCCTATGGTGAAGGCATTCTCCAAGATTTTCCGAATGTCATCTACGGATGGCGCACTGGTACAGGTAGCCTTTTATGGCGGTTACTTCGCCATGGCATTCCCTGCCGCCATCTTCATCCGCCGCTTCTCCTACAAGGCAGGCGTACTGCTGGGATTAGGACTCTATGCCTTCGGTGCATTCCTCTTCTATCCGGCAAAGATGATGGGCGAATACTATCCATTCCTCCTCGCCTACTTCATCCTGACCTGCGGACTCTCCTTCCTGGAGACATCGAGCAACCCTTACATTCTGTCGATGGGAACGGAGGAGACGGCAACACGCCGACTCAACCTGGCGCAATCGTTCAACCCGATGGGTTCGCTGCTCGGTATGTATGTGGCGATGAACTTTATACAGGCAAAACTCAACCCGCTTGATACGGCTGGGCGCGCCAATCTCTCGGATAATGAGTTTGAGGCAATCAAGGAATACGACCTTTCGGTACTGATCAATCCATACCTGATTATCGGTCTGGTCATCCTCACCATCTTCTTCGTCATCCTGTTTGCCAAGATGCCGAAGAACAGCGAGAAAGACAACAAGATCAACTTCGTGCCTACCCTTCGTCGTATCTTCCGCATGCCGCACTATCGTGAAGGCGTATTCACCCAGTTCTTCTATGTGGGCGCACAGATTATGTGCTGGACCTTCATCATCCAGTATGGTACCCGCATCCTGATGCAGGAAGGAATGGCAGAGATTGATGCCGAGGTTACCTCGCAGAAGTTCAACATCATTGCGATGGTACTGTTCTGCTGTTCCCGCTTCATCTGCACCTTCATCCTCCGCTTCTTCAACGCAGGACAGTTGCTGATGATATTGGCGATAGCAGGTGGCTGCTTCACAGCCGGCGTCATTGCCCTTCACAACATCTGGGGTCTCTACTGCCTGGTAGCAGTCAGTGCCTGCATGTCATTGATGTTCCCTACCATCTATGGTATAGCCCTGAGGGGTCTTGGCGATGATGCCAAGTTTGGTGCTGCCGGTCTGATCATGGCGATTTTGGGCGGTAGTGTCCTGCCACCTTTGCAGGCATCCATCATCGATATGCATACCGTATTCGGAATGCCATCTACCAATGCGTCGTTCATACTTCCATTCCTCTGTTTTGTAATGATTGCAATCTATGGATATCGCACGAAATTACGCAGTATAGGCAAACTTTTAGGTTAAATCGAGTAAGCTGTGGCCGTTTGTTATCAGTCACAGCTTATTTTTTGGCTAAAATATGTTAAAGTCTATTTTAATTCACATTCTTTTCTATTTCATTCAATATATTTTCTATACCTTTGCAAAAAAAATAAAATAGCTTACCAACCAAGATTAAATAAAAGGAAAAACGAGATTGTAAGTAAGAACAATTAAAAATAAATAGTTATTCATTACATTAAAAGTTTGTATTATGGCAAAAACTAACAAAACAATGAATCTGGCATTCGCCTTGATGGTTGGTTCTGCTGGTGCTGCTTACGCAGGTATTCCTGCCGTGAACAGCGTACAGAACGTACAGCAAGACGAGACATGTACAGGTATCGTCAAGGATGCTACTGGCGAAACAGTCATTGGTGCTTCTGTTCTCGTGAAGGGAACGACCACAGGTACAGTTACCAACCTGGATGGTAACTTTGAACTCAAGGGTGTCAAGAAGGGTGCTGTACTCCGTATCTCTTACGTTGGATATGAGACTCAGGAAGTTGTCTTTAACGGCAAGCCACTCAATGTAACCTTGAAAGACGATGCGAAAAGCCTCAACGAGGTTGTAGTAACCGCTTTGGGTATGAAACGCGAAACAAAGGCGCTTGGTTATGCAGTTACTGAATTGAAAGGAGAAAATCTTGATAAGAACTTGGTAAACCCTGTATCAGCTTTGCAGGGCAAGGTTGCCGGTGTGGATATCTCGGGTTCTGATGGTGGACTCTTCGGTTCTGCCAAGATCCTGATTCGTGGTGCTTCTACCTTGAACTCTAACAACCAGCCTATCTATGTTGTTGACGGTGTGATCCTTGACAATGGTGTTAAGAAAGGTGAGGCAGACTTTGCCCAGAACGATACCGACTGGGGTAACGAATTGAAGAACTTGAACCCAGACGATTTCGAGAGTGTATCAGTTTTGAAAGGTGCTGCAGCTACAGCTCTTTATGGTTCCCGCGGTTTGAATGGTGCTGTCGTTATCACCACTAAGAGTGGTAAGGGCAAGAAGGGTCTCGGCATAAACTTCTCACAGACATTCGGTATCGATCACGTATATGGTGGTCCAGACTTCCAGAATGTTCGTGGTGATGGCTGGATGTCAGGATTTGCAAATTATAAGTCTTCTGGCAACATGCAGGATACAGACTCATTCTACATGAACGCTGACGGCAAGCGCTCAGTAGCATGGGGTGGCGGCCTTTCTTATGGTCCTAAATTCGATGGACAGCCTATCGAGTTCTATGACTATTCTACAGTAAACTATTCACCATATAAGAACAACTTTACAGATGCATACGATGATGCCTTCAACACCAATACCAACATTGCCGTATCTGGTGCCAACGACAAGACATCTTTCTATACATCTATGTCTTACAAGTATGCCAATGGTACTACACCAAACAACTCATTCTCCCGTTTATCTTTGATGGCTAAGGCATCTCACAAGATTACAAACAAGGTAGAACTTGAAGCAGGCATCACTTTTGCCAACTCTAATCCTAAGCAGGGTGGCATGACCAACTTAGGTGAATGCTTTATTGATGGTACATTCAGCCGTATGTATGATACCCGCTATTGGAGATCACGCTATAAGGGTGCTCATGGCGGTTTAGCGAGCACAGCATATAATGATGAATATGGCAATGCACCTGGACGTGAGGTATGGTGGAGCATCTATGAGAATGAATATTCTCAGAAAGAAACTTCTGTACGCCCTAACGTAAAGGTTACTGCCGACTTGACCAATTGGTTGAAGTTCTCTGCCGAAGGTAACTACAACTACTACTACAAGCGCAACGAAAGCAAGGAGTTGGGTTCTGGTTACGCCAACGAAGGTGGTGCTTACGGACTTGGTCAATATAGCAAGGAGCAGACTAACCTGAATGCAAACTTTTCATGGAACAAGGCTGTGAGCGACTTCAATATCAGCGGTTTCATACGTGGAGAGTACTACCACAACTTCCAGCAGGAGAGCAGTATGAAAACCAAGGGCGGCTTGATTGTTCCTGGACAGTATTTCATCGGAAACTCAAAGGAGACTCCTGAAGCTTCTGCTACCATATCTGGCGAAAAGACCATTATGTCTATTGCAGGCCAGTTGGCATTGAGCTGGAAGGATCAGATATATCTGGATGTAACAGGTCGTAACGACTGGTCTTCATCTCTGGTATATACAGATAAGCATGGTAACTTCTCATACTTCTATCCATCTGTTTCAGGATCATGGTTGATTCACGAGACATTCCGTGGTAAGTTACCATCTTGGATTTCATTTGCTAAGATCCGTGCATCATGGGCTCAGGTAGGTAATGATACAGATGCTTACAGTATCAACTCTGCATACAATATCTATGGTATTGACAAAACTTACGGCTTGCAGGTACCAGATACCTCTTATGATCCAAACTTGAAGCCAGAGCGTAAGAACTCATGGGAAGTTGGTATCGACTGGCGTTTCCTGAACAACCGCATTGGTATTGATGCAACTTATTATCGTGAGAACACCAAGAACCAGATTATGGCTATCTCGGTTCCTAGCATCTCAGGTTTGAAAAACCAGGTGGTTAACGCTGGTAACATCCAGAACCAGGGTGTGGAGCTTGCATTGAATACAACACCTATTCAGACCAAGGATTGGGAGTGGGATTTGAACTTCACTTACACCAAGAACAAGTCAAAGATTGTTTCTTTGCACGAGAACGTAGCTAACTACATCAGCCTGGTAGGTACGCCTTCATACGGTAACTTCCGTATAGGTTCTGTTGCCAAGGTAGGTGGTGAGTATGGTTTGCTGATGTCAGATGCAACTCCTAACTATGATAAGAAGACCGGTCTTCCTATTCTGGAGACAGCTTCTTATAACGGACGCCATTCCGTTTACTACTCACGCTCAGGCGTAGAGAAAGAGGTAGGTAGCATCCAGCCAGACTTCCTGGGTTCTGTCAATACAACATTGAAGTACAAGAACTGGTCTTTGAGTGCTTCTCTTGATATGCGCTTCGGTGGTATGGTTGCCATCTATGGTTCTCACTATGGTACCTCTAACGGTTACTTAAAGTCTTCACTGAATGGAACAGATGCCGCACATGGTGGTATCACCTATACTTCTATTTGGGATGGCAAGCAGTATGATGATGGTATCATTCCTGAAGCTATCATGCCAGGCGGTGTAACAATCAATACTCCTACAGGTAATTATACCATTGCTAAAGGTGGTGAGTTGTATGCCGACTTGGTTAAGAGAGGAATTGTAGATCCACAGCACGCTTCTTCATGGAACTATTGGAACAATTCATGGGGCCGTGCAGCTGTATGGAAGAACAATGACTGGTTCCATGAGTTGAACTACATCGCATTGCGTGAGGTTTCCCTGAGCTATCGTATGCCTCAGAGCATCGCCAATAAGATTGGTGCTTCTAACCTCAGCTTCGTTTTAACTGGTCGTAACTTGGGTTACTTGTTGAATTCATTACCAAACAACTTCAACCCAGAGTCTATGCGTGGTACACAGTCTGGTCAGTTCATGATCCGTTCTGTCAGCCCATACACAGCAAGCTATACATTTACAATCAGCGCAACATTCTAATTTTATAAAAAATAAAGATTATGAAATCCAATAAGATAATAATGGCGGCACTCGCAGTTGGTCTGACTTTCACCGCTACCAGCTGCCGAGATGATTTCGCTGAAACAAATACCAATCCATCTGCCGTAACAAAGGGAGAAATCTCTTATTTGTTTGCTGAAGCTGTGAATCAATTCGATCCACAACCATATCTGGAGTACTACTACAATGCTCCTATGAAATACCAGTGGGCCGGAATGGGTATGTCTGCCAGCGGAGCTGGTGAAGGCATTCTGACCTTAACATTGGATGGTGACCAGTCTTGGCAGTATCAAAACGTACTGCGCGTCCTCCGTGCTATGGAGAATCAGTACGAGTCTTTAGACGATAACCAGAAGAAGCAGCAAATTGGCTACGTAAAGGGTGCTCAAATCATGAGCATTTATCTGGGTCTTTTCGCAACCGACCTATATGGTGATATTCCTTACAAGGAGGCATGTAAAGCTGCCTACGGCGGCACTCTTACCCCTGGATATGACAGTGTAGAAAGCCTGTATGAACTCTGGCTTACACAATTGGATGAGTGCGTTTCAGCTTTCACTTCTGACGATGTAATCATCAAGTCTGAGCAAGACGTAGTTTGCGGTGGTGACAAGGCAAAGTGGGCAAAATTTGCCAATTCACTGAAGCTTAAAATTGCAGTTCGCCTTTTGGCACAGAATCCAACCAAGGCTAAGCAGATTGCTGCCGCTGTAGAAAGTGCTTCTTGTGGCTATATGAACACCAACAGTGATGATATCCTTTTCAATAAGGGTGTCAACAAGTTGACTGGAGATGACGGTTATATCAACAACCGCATCTATCACTGGAACGAAAGCTTCACAGGCTGTGTTGGTTCTCAGTCTGTCATCAACTTCATGGTTGACAACAAGGACCCACGTGTACGTTTCTTCTACACCAAGAACAAATGGAACTCTAAGATTGTCCAGGGTTACTATGATGCAGGACTGGAAATTCCAGACTTCATTGAAAAGAACGTAGAATTCACCACAGGTGCAGACGGCAAGAAGAAGTTTGTCAAGTGGAAGGGTATGGGTGAGCCATGGGTACGCTATTATGGTATGACCGAGGACTGGAACGCGCAGCTCGATGATACTGGCAAATACAAATGGTATTTCCCTTCACAGTATGCTAACGCAGACAAGGAGTTGTACCTCCACAACAAGGAAGGCAAGAATCCGCAGGGCTATACTGTGTACTCAACTCTTAACAATATGATGATCATTGGTCGTCGTTATTCTTCTGCATCTCAGGTTGAGGCTGCAACATTGCCAGACGATACCTATACATTCACTACAAAGGATCGTCCTTGGTACGGTTTGTATATGAGTGCAGCAGAGACCAACTTGTACTTGGCTGAGTTTGCAATGCTCAACAATGAAGAGGCAAAGGCAAAGAAGTATTACGACAATGCTCTTGCTCTCTCTTGCAATACCTACAATACTTTGGCAAAGGACAACCAGGTAGCTTACTACAGCACCGTTACAGGCTGCTTCGGCTACGACAAGGAGAACGAGAAGCCTATCGACTTGCAGGATGGTGAGATTGACAATATGATGCAAAGCGACAAATATGCCTTCACAGGTACAGCTGCAGAAAAGTTGGAGAAGATCTACATTCAGGAGATGCTGAACTTCACACTCTATCCAAATGAGCTCTTCGTAACAGCACGTCGTTCAGGTTATCCAAGTTATAACTCAACAATTCTGCCACGTAAGAGCTATTCTGAGGTTCCTGCCAACAAGATTCCTCGTCGCTTCCCTACTGGTAATATCAGCGAGACTGATATCATGAAGGGTATCAAGGAAGAGGCATACAAGGCACAGGGCTTGACCGAAACTACTTCAGGCCTCTACAATGAGGTTCTTGCAACAGAACGTCTGTGGCAAGACCAGGGTGCTCCACAGTGGGGTGAAGGTCCTAACGTAAAATAACAACACTATCAAAAACACTAGTACCCCCTCGGGGGGTATTAGTGTTTTTTGTATTAAGCAATCTTTTATAACTTAAAAACAACTGTCATGAAAAAAGCTGCATTTATTATTTCCGTATTGACTATGCTATTGGTACAGTCATGCACAAATCAAGATTTGGGTTCAGCTGATTCAGCAACCAAACTTGAAGTGAGTAATTCTATGTACATTGAAAGAGATCCATCCTCAATTACTTCTAGCGATGCAAATAAAGTTGCAGCCTTATTTCATGGAGGTTCTCCTACAAGTACAAGAAGTAGTGTCAACAACGAGGTGACAGAAATAAAGGATAGCATTACAGGCGAGCCTTTGCTGTATATTGTGAACTATGGTGGAAATAAAGGTTTTGTTTTGATTAGTGCTAGCAAGAACACCACTCCTATTCTTGCCTACTCGGACACTGGACATTTCTTCTTATCGGACGACACTCCTACCGCCATCTTCGTTGGGAACTACAAGAAGAGCATCAGAAAGGCACAACAATGCACATCTGATTCTCTCAGATTAAAGTATGCTTTGCAATGGGCTTCTTTTGAAAAAACAGAAAAGCCAATTGTTAGCCGCGCCATCTCTTATGAGATGCAACAGAAAAAGGATAAAGAAATTGCTTACCAAGAAGCACAAGGTTACAAGTATCTTGGCGGTATCACCGCAGCTCAGTATTATCTACCTCAGGACGAATACAAGACCTTTTTGAAAGAAATGGAATCTTGCTCAGATCCTCAATATGATTATATGGAAGTAGTACAATTATTTACGAAAGTCATCACACAAAACTCCATAGGAGAACTTTTGCAAACAAATTGGCATCAAGGTTATCCTTTCAATGTTGATGCTCCAAACAAATTAGCAGGTTGCGTACCTATAGCGGTCGCTCAAATTACATACTATCATAAGTATCCCAGCAAATACAACTGGAGCCAAATTGGAGTCAATCCTGTACTAAATGATGCCTTTTCTTATTTCATAAAGGATATCAGAAATCTGTGCGAGGTCAAGTATGAAGCAAATGGAACTGGCTCAAATCATCTAAAAGCCAAAAAAGCACTAGAAAATTTAGGGTATTCCGTAACTATCGCAGGAACTCCATCGGAAGACAAACTAAGCAGCCAAATTATACTCAAGAATCCAACTTACATACAAGGAATAAATTCTAGTGGAAAAGGACATGCTTGGGTATGCGATGGATATCGAAACATCCAAAGCATAAGTATTGCCACTTTTATTCCAAACCCAAACGACCCTAGGTTTGAACTTAAAAAAAAGTCTCCAAATGGCTTTATTGGGTATGATGTTAATCTACAAAATACGCCTGTATCTGAAATCGGAAAATACTTCCACATGAACCTAGGTTGGTGGGCAGGAGCATCCAATGGTTGGTATCGTTACGACACATATATGCAAAACGAAGAGACAAACTTTGATAAAGAACAAACTATGCTAACTATAAAATTAAAGTAAGCAGCAAATATAAAAACATTCTTAGTCTGGTATGGAGTATCTATCACTGTAAATAAAACAGCAACACATAGAATTGCCTGTGCCAGATTAAATCAATCATTATAAACCAAGTTATAATTCGTATGAAAAAAGTAATATTTTATTTATTTCTCCTTTCGCTCTCCAGCCTTGCCTGCTTTGCGCAAGGCAAGTCTGTCATGCTCTATCCCGATTACCAAAAGGGAATAATTTACATGAATGGCAACCAGAAGATTACGGTTCCCGTAAATTATGACGCAGGCAAGCATTGCATCATGTACCAGCAAAATGGTGAGGACATGATTTTGACAAACACGCAATCCGTGGATAGCATGAAGATAGGGAATGATGACTTTTGCAGGATCAGAAACAAGTTTTACCAAGTGATTAGCTATCCAGAAGGAAAGTTCTTGATAGACTGGAACCTGAACAAAGTGAACGTGGGCTACAAGGGAGCTTACGGAACGGTGTCGCAAGCTCGCTCGCAATCCATCAACCTATCCCTGATGGAAGGACAAGAATACTCCGCCAGCAAGCCCGACTCACAGCAAGACGTGTATAAAACCAGAAACAACAACAAATACCTTCTGCTGAAGAATGGCAAGCTGAGTCATTTCAGCAACAAGAAGTCTTTGCTCAAACTGTTTCCAAACAATCAGAAAGAAATAGAAGAAATCATCAGGAAACACAATACTGACTTCGTGAAAGCCGAAGACATCATTGCCCTTACTGCTGATATTCTCCCATTGCTTCCATAAAACTCCACCCCTCCTCCATTTCCTAGGTACAACAGAGAAATTCAGCACAAAAATTGCAAAACACTCTTCACCCTTCACCAATCCATTCTAACCATCTGATATACAGAAGCTTGAATAGGGTGAAGAGTCAGCTTAACTCTTCACCACTCTTCACCCTCTCTTCACCTTATCAAATTTTTCCGTTTCTACAGCATCCATCTGAAGATTTCCGACGGGTGAAGAGTGGTGAAGAGAGGTGAAGAGTGAGTAAGCACTCTTCACCTCCCGAAACCCCAGTGTTTATCGGGGTTTCAGGCGAAAAGGTGAAGGGTGAAGAGTAAAAAAGAGATTAGGATTCTATACGACGCATCAGAAAAAAGCCTGATACATCAATTTCTTCAATACGAGAGGATGGATCGTTTCTTGCCTCGCCTTGGCATTATATTGCCCTGTACTAGAGCAATATCTTGCCAAGGCGAGGTAAAATATGAAAAGAGGACAGAAGCATTACTACGAATGTGGTAGGGCTGAATTAAGCTTCATTTTTAAAACACGGACAAATTGAATTTGTCCGG
>JAIINY010000349.1:0-2631 GCA_022741625.1 Prevotella sp.
GTTGTGTGGTCGCCATCACCGATATCCTCAGCAAATGCCAAGTCTATCAACTTGTCTTCTAATTGATCTACGCTTAACATATTATTAATGTTTATTGTTTAATGTTTATTGTTTACTTTTGGGGGGAAGACTATCAACTCTTGATCCTTTTCCCGTTCCATAGGGCGCAGAGGATGCCTTCCCCATCACGCTCTACCCTGATTTCTCCGCCCAGCCATTCGGTCATGGACAACTCCTCACGGAACTCATAGTAGTTGACTACCCTACCCTCGGCAATCTCCACCACTGCCTGCTGCAGGGTGGTGCCATCGGGAAGCACCACAGTATGAGCACCGCATCTTCTCAGTTCCTCCATCGCTATCTCGTCTTAAGAGGTTCAGCCTTCATCGGCTTCATTTCCCTGAGCGGCTTCAGCGGTTTGCCATCCGGCATTCTGATAGGATGAACCGGCTTTTGGGATGACATCTCGAAGGTCTGCTCTCCCGGTTTTTCACCTGATGAGGATGAAGAGGATGATGCACTATCCTTTCGGAGACTATCGGATGATACCGATGGAGAGCTTCCTGCCGGTGATGCCACAGGCTTCTGCGGATGCATGCGAATCAGCTTGATATGCTCCAGGAACATCAGCTTCAAGGTGGTCTGAGAAGAAACATCCGTGCCGTTATCACCATTCATCAGCATGAAGAATCCCTTCACGCTCTTGATGCCAAGAGAATCAGCATCAGAGAGTTCCACCGAATAATGCTGGGAACTCTGAATCATGATGGTGCGCTGGGCAATACTGTCGTTACCAAACTGCACTGCGAGCATCGCAACACCATTGCGCATACCATCCTGGTAGATGAACTGCGCATCGAAATCGAGCATCAGGCGGTCGCCCTTATGGAAGGTAGAATCCACCTTGATATCGAAGCTGGTACTATTGAACGGCTTCACAGGCATGAACACCATCGATGTAGCGAGATTCCATACATTAGCCGTATCGCCGGTGGCAGAGAGATTAGCAAACTCTCCTCCCTCCTTGGCACTACCGCCCATGGCTGTAATCTCGTTGTTGTAACGGTCGGTCAGGTCCTTATACACATCCTCCAGCAGTTCGGTATGGCGCATATAATAAACCATGGAAGAATCAAACTCGGCAGAGGTGACATCGTGTTTCCTGAGCACCGCCTCGCGGTAAGCCAGGCTCTGTCCCTTGTCGCCGTTATCATCCATGTGTGCCATCGCCAGAGCCAGGTGATAATCATAAAGAATATCCGTCATCTTGCCCTTCGACAAGACGCCGCTAGGCAGGGAAGGCTTGCAGGATGAAACGCAGAAAAGCAATGCCATCACTGCCACAAGACAAATCATTAACTTCTTCATTCTCATGCCTCCTTTCTATTTCTTATCTTCCTTATTAGCAGAAGTCTCCTTCTTCTCCCCTTCCTTTTTCTTATTACTTCCTCCGAGCTGCTCCAGTTCCTTGCGGCAGAAGAGCAGCATGGCGATGATACCCACGCTGACGCAGGCATCGGCAAAATTGAATACAGGATCGAAGAATGTTCCCTGCTGACCACCCCAGAAAGGTACCCACTCCGGCCAGGTATAGTCGAAGAACGGGAAGCGGAACATATCCACTACCTTACCCATAAAGAAAGGTGCATATCCGTCGCCGAACGGTACCATATAGGATACATAATAAGGCGAGGATGCAGTGAACATCAGACCATAGAACATCGAATCGATCATATTGCCGATGGCACCCGTAAGTACCAGGGCTACGAGGATGATGTAGAGCAGACGATGCGTACCTCTCTTGATGATGCGATAGAGATAGACGATGAGAGCGACGATGGCTACAGAGCGCAGCAGACTGAGCCAGAACTTGCCGATAAACGACATGCCCCACGCCATTCCGTTGTTCTCAATGAAATCGATAAAAAACCAATCTGTAACACGAACAGACTCGCCAAGGCAAAAGTGGGTCTTGATGTACAGCTTAATCCATTGGTCGATGATAAGCAGCACAACCACCATTGCCGTGACGAGCCAGCCAATATGTAAATTCCTTTTTTTCTCCATTTATTATTTCTTTCTAGCCTCCTTGGAAGCTACACTCAATGTGGCATGAGGTACTGCACGCAAACGCTCCTTAGGAATCAACTCACCCGTCTCGCGGTCGATGCCATAGGTCTTGTTCTGAATGCGGACCAGCGCAGCCTCCAGACCCTTGATGAACTTCTGCTGGCGCTGAGCCATCTGGATGATTTCCTCCTTGCTCTGTGCCTCGCTGCCCTCCTCAAGAGCCTTGTAGGTTGGTGATGTATCTACCACATCATTACTATCTGAGTGGTTGAGCTGAGCCATACAGTCACGGTAGGTCTGCTTAGCCACCTTTAATTTCTCTTCAATGATAGCGCGGAACTCCTCGAGTTCTACATCGCTATAACGTGCCTTTTCGTTAGCCATAGACGTTGTTTTGTTATAAAAGTTATTATCAGACTAGTGTTTTAAGGAATAGAAGTTAGAAGCAAGTAGCTTCGGATAACTCCTGACTCCTAACTTCTAACTCCTAACTATTTAATTCTTCTCTACGAGAATGTTCAACTTAAAGTCATCAAACTCGGTCTCAACACCTGCGTTGTC
>JAIINY010000035.1:0-16332 GCA_022741625.1 Prevotella sp.
AGCGCAAACTTCAGCGCCTGCTGATAAGTCTGCGCCTCCATGCCGGTTGCCGCCAGGACAACCAAAAGGGCTGTGATATATCTGTTTACCATCATTTTTGTTTCCTTTATTTATGTAACTTTTGAAAGTCTTTTTTAGGACATCTTCTCTCAGTCTCGGTTTGGAGAAGTGTCTCTACTTGTCTTTTCTGAGTTTATTCATTAATTGTTTCTGTATAGCCAGCTTGCTGCTGTTGAGGTCGAGCAGGGTTGACTTGATTGCATATCTCATCAGCAAAGAGAATGCCAAAGTGCTCATTCCTTCGGCATAGCTCTGCCAGATTTGCAGGAGCAATGCCACGAGCAGGCACCATCCCCATACCTCGTAATACCAGTAGAGCTTGCCTTTTCTCATCTTCGAGATGGTTTTCCAGGCGAAGATGAGGTTCACTGGGTTCAGCAGCAGAAGCTGGAAGTTGATCTGCACGGTAGGGTGCTGCGAGAAGATCATCGCAAAGAGGATAATGCCCGGCAGACCCGTCAAGATGAGCAGGAAGGCATCAAACCCCCAGAAGTTCTTCTTCTTGCGCCATTCGATGATGCTCACGCCTATGATGATGATGGCGATGAATGTTGCCACCATGATTGGGGTGATGGCTTCCGATTCTGCCACCTGTGCCTGCTTCGGTATCAGGTAGCTGGTGCTATCTATCATCGTGATATAGCCCTCCTTGCCGTTGTAGTATCGGGTGCTAGCCAGGTTCTGGGTTGCATTCATATTGTCTTTTCTGCCTTCTGTGGCAAAGTCACGGCTCAGATTGTCTGGCAGGAACTCCCATTCACGCTTGCTGATAGGCTGGTCGGCGAGATAGCCCAGGAGCAGGTCGTTGCCGAAACGGCTCCATCGGTGGTCTCCGTTCAGCTTGTGGATTTCCTGGCGATAGGTGGATTGGGTTTCCTTATCATCAAAGTTGGTGTTGCAGTAACCGATGTTTGTGAGAATCATCTCCCTTGCACGGGTGGTGCAGTTGTCGAAGAAGAAGTTGTACCGGTAGGTACGGTTCTCCGGCTTGGCATTTTCCTCGATGGCATGCAGGATGTTGATCTTCTCGTCACGCGAGAGATTGATGCGCTGCTGGCGTACCCATCTTCCTTCTGCTGCATATTCGGCGAGGAAGTCGGTCATCGGGTAGATGCCGATCTGATAGTCGGTGAGTCCAAATACGAAGCGCAGGATGAAGAAGTTCTGCCTGAAACTGAACATGCCCCAGTTGACTGCCACGTCGCTTCCGTGCATCTTGTCCTGGATGCGCAGGGCTGAGTGACCGTAGTACGACCATACCTCGTTGCCTGGTCCGCAGGTGAGGAGCGAAATATCTACCGAGTCGAGCCAGGATGTAGCATCCTCATTGACACGACTGTTCTGCACAGAAATGTCAGGAGTCTGATAGCCTGAAAAATCCTGTGCTGTCACATTAGTAGTTAAATTGGTTAAAATAACCGCTAAAATGACGCCAAAAATATGCTTAAATCGTTTCACGATGCAAAAATAACTTATTATTTTGGAATATCCTTCTTTTTTCTAGATTTTTTTTAATACTTTTGCACTCTGAATATAATTTTGACTGATTTATATATAAATGAGAAAGTTTATTTTAGCAGCCCTCTTGTTGGGTTCTACTCTTATGGTTAATGCCCAAAGTGGTACTAATTCTCCATACAGCCAGTATGGTTTAGGCGTTTTGTCTGAACAGACTTCTGGCTTCAACCGTGGTATGAATGGTGTTGGACTTGGTTTTCATGAGCATAATCAGATTAACTATCTGAACCCTGCTTCCTATGCTGCCATCGACTCCATGACTTTCATCCTGGATGCAGGTATCTCGGGTCAGGTAACCAACTTCAACGAGAACGGGGTGAAGAAGAATGCCAATAACTCCAATCTCGAATATGTGGTAGCAGGCTTCCGCCTCTTCCGCCATCTGGGTATGAGTTTCGGTATTATCCCTTTCACCAACGTGGGATACAACTATTCTACCAGCGGATGGGTGAACAAGAACAACAAGGATGTTACCTACACCAACTCCTACGAGGGTGAAGGCGGTTTGCATCAGGTATATGTGGGTGCCGGCTGGTCTCCACTCAAGGGCTTGTCTGTCGGTGCCAATATTGGCTATATCTGGGGTTCCATCGACAGAACCGTGAAGAATTACTATAGCAACAGCTATTATAAGTCTCTTTACCGCACCTATGGTGTCCGTGTGAACAACTACAAGATCGACCTGGGTGTGCAATATACCCAGAAGTTGTCGAAGAAGGATGAGGTAACCCTGGGTGTCACTTATTCGCCAGGTCATAACCTGCATGCCGATGCCGATATGAGCATCATTTCTTCCAATGCGCAGACCAGTACATCTGATACACTTGCCTTCAGCATCAAGAATGCCTACGAGTTGCCTACGATGTATGGCGCCGGTTTGATGTGGAATCACAACAACCAGTGGAAGATTGGTGTAGATTACAGTCTGCAGAAATGGGGCAGCCTGGGCTATCCTACCTACGAGGCTAACAGCAGTGAGTCTTGGGCAGTGCGCGATGGGGTGTATAAGGATCGCAGCAAGGTGAATGTCGGATTCCAGTACTGCTATGGTGAGCGCAACCGTGCTTTCCTCAAGCGTGTGGCTTACCGTGCCGGTGTAAGCTTTGCTACACCATATTATAAGGTGAACGGCGTGGATGGCCCTAAGGAGCTTTCGGTAAGTGCCGGTTTCGGTATTCCTATCATGAATTCCTACAACAACCGTTCGCAGTTGAATATCAGCGGCCAGTGGGTGAAGAATTCGGCTACCGGACTTATCAAGGAGAATATCTTCCGCCTGAACATCGGATTCACTTTCAACGAGGATTGGTTCAAGAAGTGGAAGATGCAGTAGTCTGCCCATATTGTGGTGTTTTCTTCGGGAGATGCCACATCTTCTATATATATAATAATGTATAAGATTAAATATTTCATAGTAATAGGTGTCATAGTTTCCTGGGTTTTGGCTGCCTGCCAGAATCCGGTAGAACATACTGCGCCTGCTATCCACGACAGAGACTCTGTGGCGATGATGACTTCGTATGGCGTCAATACCCTCATCAGTGATTCGGGTGTCATCAAGTACCGCATCGTTACCGAGCGATGGGAGGTGAATACCAACCGTGTGCCTTCTCGCTGGATTTTTGATAAGGGTATGCTGCTCGAACAGTTTGACGAGAAGTTCCACATCAACAGCTATATCCAGTGCGATACGGCTTATTATTTTGATCAGGAGCGTGTCTGGAAACTCTATGGCCGTGTGCGCATCCTCACTAAGGACAGTCTTCGCTTTACCAGCGAGCAGCTCACCTGGGATGAGAACAAGCATGAACTCTCAAGCCATGTTTTCAGTAAGCTCATTACTCCGGAGCGTACCCTTCAGGGTTCCTATTTCTGGAGCGATGAGCGTATGACCCGCTATTTTGTGAGCAATTCTAAGGGTAGCTTCGAGAAGGGCGACTTTGGTGGTGGAGGCAGTTCATCTTCTGCTTCATCATCCGATTCTACCAGTGCGCCTATGCGCCAGCCGGCAACACCGCAGCGAGCCACCACCATTCCTGTCATGCATTGATAGGGTAGGAGGAAATATGTTTTTTAACGATATAATGTATCATGGAAGAAGTTGATATAAGTCTGATTGTGAGTATCATCGTCACGATGGTGTTCTCTGCATTCTTTAGTGGAATGGAGATTGCCTTCGTTTCCTCCAACCGTATGTTGGCGGAGATGGACAAGGAGAAAAACGGACTTACCCAGCGACTCTTGTCGCTCTTTTACAATCATCCCAACGGATTCGTCAGTACCATGCTGGTGGGCAACAATATTGCCCTCGTCGTATATGGTATCCTGATAGCCCGTCTGTTTGATAATACCATCTTTGCTGGTCTGGATGATGGTGTCAAGGTTACCTGCGATACTATTCTCTCTACGCTCATCGTGCTGTTTACCGGTGAGTTCCTGCCGAAGACGCTTTTCAAGTCGAATCCAAACCGACTGCTGTCTATCTTCAGTCCGTTTGCGTATCTGTGCTACGTCATTCTCTGGCCTATCAGCAAGTTCAGCACCATCCTCAGCAAGGCATTGCTGCGCATGGTGGGTATGAAGATGGAATCTGAAGAGGGGGATGAAGGCTTTTCTAAGGTAGATCTTGACTATCTGGTGCAGTCGAGCATCGACAATGCCACCAATGAGGACGAGATCAACGACGAGGTGAAGATTTTCCAGAACGCCCTGGATTTCTCAGATACCAAGGTGCGCGACTGTATGGTGCCACGTACCGAGATTCAGGCAGTAGAGATAGATACCTCGCTGGAGGAACTCCGCCAGAAGTTCATCGAAAGCGGAAACTCCAAGATCATCGTCTATGAGGATGATATCGACCATATCGTGGGCTACATCCACAGTTCCGAGCTCTTCCACAATCCGAAGAGATGGCAGGATCATATCCGCACGATGCCTTTCGTGCCGGAGACCATGCAGGCGCAGAAACTGATGCAGACCTTCCTGCAGCAGAAGAAGTCGCTGGGCGTTGTGGTAGATGAGTTTGGCGGAACCAGCGGACTGGTGAGTCTGGAGGATATCGTGGAAGAGATCTTCGGCGATATCGAGGATGAACACGATTCTGCGAAGTATGTAGCCAAGAAGACCGATGACGGCGACTATCTGCTGTCGGCTCGACTGGAGATAGACAAGGTGAACGATCTGTTCGACCTGGATCTCCCGGAGAGCGATGAGTATATGACTCTGGGTGGACTCATTCTTCACGAATATCAGAGCTTCCCAAAGCTGAATGAAGTAATTAAATTCGACAAGTTTGAGTTTAAGATTATCAAGTCCACATCCCGTAAGATAGAACTTGTGAAACTCCACATCATCAAATAGTTGGATGAGAAGAGGGAATTTTTCGACTTTTTTGCGTTTACAGCCAAAAAAGATACCGAAAAATTCCCTTTTCTCGTATTATTTTTGTATTTTTGCAACCAATTGGCTACTTGCTTCAAAAGCAGTACAATCCTAATAAGGAAAAAATAAAATAATAATAATAATTAAAACGTAATGGCAGCATTAGGAACAATTAGAAAAAGAGGCGTGATACTGGTATGTATTATCAGTTTCGGTCTTTTCGCCTTCATTGCTGAGGAAGCTTTCCGCTCTTGCGATTCTGCAAAGAACAATGAGCGTCAGCAAATCGGTGAGGTGAATGGCGAGAAAATCAGCGTGCAGGATTTCCAGAAGCTCGTTGATGAGTACACAGAGGTTATTAAAATGCAACAAGGTCAGGAAAACCTTCCTGAGGAGCAGATGAATCAGGTGAAGGACATGGTATGGAATACATACGTACAGAACCAGATCATTGCCAAGGAGGCTAGCAAGTTGGGCCTTACCGTAACAGACGCAGAGCTTCAGGACATCCTGAAGACAGGTACAAACCCAATGCTTCAGCAGACTCCATTCGTAAATCAGCAGACAGGTCGTTTCGACGCATCTTCTCTCCAGAAGTTCCTGGCTGATTACAAGGCTCAGAAGGCTAACCCATCTGCTAATCCTCAGATGATGGAACAGTACACCAAGATTTTCAACTACTGGTCATTCATCGAGAAGACACTCCGTCAGCAGACTTTGGCTCAGAAGTATCAGGCACTCCTGGCACACTGCTTCCTTTCAAACCCTGTAGAGGCTAAGATGGCTTTCAAGGAGGAGAACGAGGAGAGCCAGATCCAGTTGGCTGCCTTCCCTTATTCTGATGTTCAGGACGACAAGGTGAAGGTAGAGGAAAGTGACCTGAAGGCTAAGTATGACGAGATGAAGGCTCGTTTCAAGCAGCCTGTAGAGAGCAGAGATATCAAGTTCATCGATGTTCAGGTTGAGGCTTCCAAGACCGACCGTGCAGCACTCAACAAGGAGTTTGCTGAGTATCATACACAGCTCGCTGCTGCAGCTGATCCTGCAGAGCTTGTTCGCAAGTCAGCTTCTACCGTAGCTTACCTGGGTATCCCAGTGAGCAAGGAGGCTTTGCCATCAGACATTGCTTCGGCTATCGATTCTATGGCTGTAGGTGCTACTTCTGCAGTAAAGGTTAATGCTTCTGATAACACATTGAACATCGTGAAACTGATGAGCAAGCAGCAGTTGCCAGACTCTATCCAGTACCGCGTTATTCAGGTGGCAGCAGCTTCTCAGGCTGAGGCTAAGACCAAGGCTGACTCAATCCACAGCGCTCTTGCTGCTGGTGCAGACTTCGAGGCACTCGCTAAGAAGTATGGTCAGACTGGTGAGAAGGCTTGGATGACTACCAAGCAGTATGAGTATGCTCAGACTATGGATAAGGACAATAAGGCATTCATCAACACATTGAATACAGCTTCTGTCAATGCATACAATGAGCTTCAGCTCGGTCAGGGTTATGTCATCCTCCAGGTTTGCGACCGCAAGGCAATGGTAACCAAGTATGTGGCAGCAGTCATCAAGAAGGAGATTCAGTTCTCTAACGATACATACCGTACAGCATTCAACAAGTTCTCTAGCTATGTAAGTGCTAATCCTAAGTCAGAGGATCTCTTGAAGAATGCAACCAAGAGCGGTTATCGCGTACAGAACCTGAATGATATGACAACAGCTACTCACTATGTAGCCAACATCCATTCTACCCGTGATGCCTTGAAGTGGATCTTCGAGAGCAAGGAGGGTGAGGTTTCTCCTATGTATGAGTGTGGCGACAACAACCACTTGCTCGTAGTAGTCTTGGATAAGATTCATCGCATCGGTTACCGCGACTTGAGCGATCCTCAGGTTAAGGAGATGGTAAAGGCTGAGGTCATCAAGGACAAGAAGGCTGAGATGATTATGGCTAAGGTTGCTGGTGTGAAGAGCATCGCTGCTGCTAAGGCTAAGGGTGCCAAGATTGCTACCGTTAATCAGATTACTTTTGCAGCTCCTACCTTCATCTCTGCTACAGGTGCCAGCGAGCCAGCTGTTTCTGGTGCAGTTTCAGCTACCAAGAAGGGCGCTTTCGTAGCTAACGCAGTAAAGGGTAACGCAGGTGTTTATCTCTTCCAGGTTACTGGCAAGACCAACCGTCCTGTTAAGTTCGATGAGAAGGCTTACGAGCAGAAGTGCCGCCAGAAGGCTATGCAGTATGCCGGCAACTTCATGAACGAGCTTTATATGAAGGCTCACGTAGTGGATAACCGCTACTTGTTCTTCTAAAAACATATTTAAAATTAAATAATTGGGGTGTGTTTCTCTTGCAGGGACCACCCTTTTTTTCGTGTCTCTTTGTGCTGTTTTGTATGTCTTTAAGGGTATAGAAGTACCTCACTGGTGAATTATAGCCTAGAATAGTAGTTGTAGTACATTCTGATAGTTGTTGACCCCATCTGTTCTGTTGCTGACCTTCGTTGTATAACATAAAAAAAGGTGTATCGCTCAATTTGGCGATACACCTTTTTTCTTTAGTATGGTTTGTGAAGTTATCCTCAACAGGGATTATCCACGGCTCCACCAATGCTTTTTCTTTGGTGGTTCTTGTGTTGACATCAACTTCTGTTTGATAAGACGACGATAGCTTGTGTGCTTTGTGATAATCTGGTAAATCTCTCCCCAGTCAGGGAGGCCACCGATACCACGGTCGTCAATAAACCAGTCAGCCTTGAGCTTACGTGAGAAATGGTTGTTACTCTCTACGCTTTCTTCCGGGTAGTCTTTATTGACTGCCCAGAATTCCACGCCGCGCTCTCTGCACCATTCTACGGCTTCATCCAGAAGCTTTCCTTCGCGCACACTCCAAAGAATGAGACGGTGATGATCTTTGATGAGCATCTTGAGTGTCTCTGTGGCAAAAGGCAGCTCTGTACCAATTTTAGGGTACTCGTGAGTTACGATAGTACCATCAAAATCAACAGCAATTGTTGCCATATTTAAATTCCTTTCTCGTTTAATGATTTATAATTGTCGATTGCTACTTCTTGATACTTGTATCATTGGCATTGCCATAGTGGCTGTTGCTATAGTTGCCGTAACTGCCATACTGACCGTATGAACCATACTTGCCATAGTTGCCGTAGTTGCCATAGTTACCGTATTTGCCATACTTACCATACTTACCCACACCATAGTAGAAGCTGTGCTTCTTCTTGGAGAGATCCACACCATTCAGTACCAGGCACATGTTAGGCAACTTCTTCTCGGCATTCAATCCGTTGATCATGCCGAAACTTGTCTTTGGGGTATAGTCTGCACGACAAACGTAGATACAGAGGTTTGCCAGTCTGCCGAGCTGCAAGCTATCGTTAACCAATCCTACCGGTGCTGTATCAAGCACGATGTAGTCGTAATGGTTCTTCAGTTCCTTGATGATGGCATCGAGGCTTGGACGGGTAATCAACTCACCTGGGTTAGGAGGTACAGGACCAGCCATCAGCAGGTCGAGGTTGCTGTTGACGCCCGAAGAGAGAATCTGCTTCTGGATATCCTCCCAAGTGTTGTTCTCGTGAACCATCAGGTTGGTGATACCAGTATGATGGTTGTCGATTTCGAACAACTCTGCCAGACGAGGCTTACGGATATCCAGACCTACTACGATGACTTTCTTGCCCAGCAGAGCCAGAGAGATGGCTACGTTAGAGGCAACGAATGTCTTACCCTCACCAGAGGTTGAAGAGGTAAACATCAGAACCTTTTCGTCCTTCTTCAGCATAAACTGGATGCTGGTACGCAATCCACGGAAGATTTCCTCCATCAGGTTGTTGACGTTCTGGTGAACCACGATATCTGCTCTGCCCTTGGAAACATCGCTGGCTACAGGGATGTCTGCGATAACCGGAATCTGAGTCAGCTTGACAACATCTGCATGGCCCTCAATCTTATACTTGAAGAATTCAATCAGGAAGAGGATACCTGCTGGGATGGCAAAACCTAATACCAATGCGATAAGCAGGATGATGGAAGCCTTAGGACTGGTCTTTCCTACGAGTGAAGGAGCATCGATGATCTTACCCTTGTCAGCTGTAGCAGCCAGAGAGATTGAGTTTTCCTCACGCTTCTGCAAGAGCATCAGGTAGAGACCTGATTTTACTTCCTGCTGGCGGCCGATCTGTGTCAATACGCGCTCTTGTTCAGGAGAGTTGCCAATCTGGCTGTTATACTGGTTGGCCTGAGATGCGATGCTGTTACGCTGGATTTCCATACCCAGACGAGCCTGGCGCATGGCACGCTTGATAGATTTGGTCAACTCCTCCAACTGTGCTGTCAGTGGAGTAACCGATGGTGACAGTTCGCTGGCAGAGTGCAATGTATTGCTGCGCTCCAAGGCAATCTTGTTATACTGATTGATGAGCTCTGTAGAACTTTCATCAGTCAAACCAACGTTAGATGGGATAGGCTTGTACTTGTTGCCTGGCTCATCCATGTATTTTCCGAGTTCCTTGAGCAGTTCTACCTGGGTGTTAGCTTCCTGCAACTTCTGGGTATAGGTATCTGCGTTGGCAATAGCAGCTGTAGCATTGAGCTTCATCTCTATCACCTTGTTACGCTTCTTGTAGCTTTCCAACTGGTTTTCGGTAGTGCCCAGTTCAGAGTTGATCTTCTCCAGACGGTTGTTGATAAACTGTTCTGTACGATAGGCTATTTCGTTCTTGTCGAGGTTAGCCTGTCGGTTATATACCTTAATAAGAGTATGCAGATAATCCAAACCGCGCTGTGGGTTCTCGTCGTTCAGTACGAGTTCAGCGATGGTTGTAGTCTTTGAGGTCTGACTGACAGTCAGATTCTTCACATACTCCTCTGCAGCCATCTCAGGAGATACGATTACAGCCTTCAATACGTCGCCGTCTTCCATATTGTAGCCCTTGTTGGCTGTCAGTAGGATAGCACCTACTCGTGTATTGATGGTTGCAGGCAGACCGTTGATGGTCTTCTCAAACTCAATAGGATCCTTTTCGTGGCTGAAGGCATCAATAGGTATATAGTATTTACCAGTGACATGGAATTGCTTGCCGTCTTTCTCGATGCTTAATTTTACAGGAGCATTCAGCTTCTGCAGATTCTTGGCATCCATATCCACATTGATTTCCTGTTCCTTATAGACCAGTGGTGATCTGAAGATACCCTTGTGGTAGTAGTTTACGTAGGTTTTCATGTCAATGACAGCCTGACGAGCCATATCGCTAGCCGACAGGATTTCCATCTCGTTGTCAATACCGTTTGAGTTCGTCATGAAACCCAAATTGGCTGCACTCTGAATCATGCTGCTGCTCATACCACCGCTTCGCTTGCTTTGGTCATCATCCTTGATGAGTACTTTTGTCGTAGTCTGGAATACAGGTTTTGCATGCTGCAGGTAGAGATATCCCAAACCGAGACATAAGATGATGGATAGAATAAACCACTTCCAGTTAAGGATAAGTGTGGTGTAGATCAATTGGAAGTCAATAGCCGACTTTTCCTCTTGGTTCTGCACGTTTTCCAATTCTAAATTCTTGTTTTCTTCCATTATTATAATGTTATTGTTTTGCGTTGAATTTGTATATGAATGAATTCTTAGGAACCAGTTTCTTATCTGTTGTCTGTAGCTATAGCCATCAGATACTGTCCGTATCCGTTCTTGAGCATCGGTTCAGCCAGTTTCTTCAGCTGTTCCTTGCCGATCCATCCCTGGTTGTAGGCTATCTCTTCCAGGCAGGCTACCTTCAGTCCCTGGCGTTTCTCTATCACCTCGATGAAGGTGCTGGCTTCCGAAAGACTGTCGTGGGTACCGGTATCCAGCCAGGCAAAACCGCGCTGCAGGGTTCTAACCTTCAGGGTCTTCTCTGCCAGATAGTGCTGGTTCACTGTGGTAATCTCCAGCTCTCCACGTGCACTAGGCTTGATGTGCTTCGCCACTTCCACCACACTATTAGGGTAGAAGTAAAGACCCACCACTGCATAGTTGCTCTTAGGCTGTGCCGGCTTCTCCTCGATGCTCAGGCAGTTGCCGTCCTTGTCAAACTCCGCCACGCCGTATCTTTCCGGATCGTTCACGTAGTAGCCGAATACGCTTGCCTGTCCTGCTTCGGCAGCCTTCACGCTCTCCTTCAGCAGTCCAGTAAATCCGGCACCGTAGAAGATATTGTCGCCCAGCACGAGGCAGACGTCATCCTTCCCTATGAATTTCTCTCCGATGATGAACGCCTGAGCCAATCCGTCAGGCGAAGGCTGTTCAGCATACTCGAAGTGAACCCCCAGTTCGCTTCCGTCGCCCAGCAGTCTCTTGAATCCAGGCAGGTCGAAAGGCGTAGAGATAATTAGAATCTCCTTGATACCAGCCAGCATCAGTACCGATACGGGATAATATATCATAGGTTTGTCAAAGATAGGAATCAGCTGCTTGCTGATGCCTTTGGTGATGGGGTATAGTCTGGTGCCCGAACCACCTGCTAATACGATTCCTTTCATATCTTCTTCTTTATTTCTTTTTATGGTAAAAGTTCTTATTATACCTTTTTATTTTTATATGTTGCACATTCCACAGTCAATGCAGTCTTTGTGCGGAACAGAAAAACGTCTTTAAAAACGTGGCAAAGTTACTAAAAAATATTGAGCGGTGAAAATAATCAGCCTAAAATCTTCATATAATATAGGAAAAATATGCTTTCGGGGAAAAAAAACATCTCTTAATTTGGGTATTTTGCGATTTTATTGTATTTTTGCAGAACATTTAAGAACATTAATGAATAAATAAGATTAAGAATGGGAATATTTTCTAAACTATTCAGTCGTAAAGACGAAGATAAGAAAGTAGGTGGAATGGAAGACTACATGACCCTGGTCCGTGTATATTTCCAGGCAGCCTTGGCTTCACAATTAGGTATCACCAATCTGGCTATGCTTCCAGACCTCCGTGTCTTCAAGACCAGCCTACATGTTCCTACCGTCAACAACCGTCTGGGCATCGGCGAGAAGGCTCAGGTCAAGAAGATGATGAAGAACCTCTATGATACCGACGATAACTTTTTCAAGGAGATTGATGCCAGCATCCGCAAGAACTGCCAGAAGCTCCAGGATGTCAATACCTATCTCATCCAGTTCCAGAACTTCACCCAGGATCTGATGATGCTCATGGGCAACCTGATGAAGTTCAAGCTCCGTCTGCCAAGCTTCATGAAGAAGACCCTCTATAAGCTCACTGCACAGACCGTGGACGATATCTTCAACAAGAACGATTTCTCGGATGCCAGCGTGCTCAAGACCGTGGTAGGTTTGCGCCACTTCAACACCCGTCTGAAGTTCAGCCAGCAATGGGTTACCGATTTCACCTTCCAGGTACTGATGTTGGCAAAGAAGGAGCCTCGTCCATCCGATGAAGAGGTGGAAAAGGCAAAGCAAAAGATGGGAAAGTAGCCAGTATTCTCCCAAAAAAGATAAAAAAAACAGGAGAATATTTGTTTTTTTCAAATTATTCTCTTAAATTTGTAGCCAAAAAATAAAAAGTCATGAGTGCTAGTGAGAAAACAATCAATACGTTTGCCACAAGAGTAAGGCAGATGATTCTCAAGTTTGAAGATATCAAGCATGAGAATGCAGAGCTGTATGCAATGGTGGATGAGCGCGATGCCAAGATCAAGGAATTGCAGGAGAAGTTGACTCAGGCAAAGCATGATTACGACAGTCTGAAGATGGCGAAGATGATGACGATTTCCGACTCCGACATGGAGACCACCCAGAAGCGCATCGCCAAGCTCATCAGAGATGTCAACAAGTGTATAACGCTACTGAGCGACAAGTAATAACTATTGGAGCGGAGGCAGATCAGATGGAAGATAAATTACAGATCAGATTACATGTATATGATACCGACCTCACGGTAAGAATACCGAGAGAGGATGAGGAGTATTATCGTAAGTCGGCTAAGTTGATCGATGAGATTGTCAATTCGTATGCGAAAATCTTCAAGGGGCGCAAGAGCGACAAGGAGATTTTGTATATGGCTCTCATCGACGTGGCTTTGAGATTCGAGAAGGAATCAGATAAAAATGATACCCAACCATATAATGATATTCTGGACAAGCTGACTGCGGAGATAGAGGATACCTTGGCTAAGTAAGAATATTAATAATTATAAATATATATATGGTAACAATAATAGCGGCCCTGGTAGCTCTTGTGTTGGGAGGTATCGTGGGGTATGTCATTTTCCGTTATGTCATTAAGGGAAAATATAATGAAATGATAGATGCTGCCAGCAAAGAGGCAGAAGTAGTAAAGGAGAAAAAGCTTCTCGAAGTGAAGGAGAAGTTCCTCAATAAGAAAGCCGAGTTGGAGAAGGAGGTGCAGCAGCGCAACTCCCGCATTCAGCAGAGTGAAAACAAGCTCAAGCAGCGTGAAATCTCGCTCAACCAGCGCCAGGAAGACCTCGGTCGCCGCAAGCAGGAGGTTGAGCAGTTTCAGCAGCGCATCGACAATGAGAAGAAACTCCTCGCCGTGAAGCAGCAGGAACTCGAGAAGATGCAGAAGCAGGAGCAGGCTAAGCTCGAAGAGCTTTCTGGGCTCAGTGCCGAGGAGGCGAAGAGCCGCTTGGTAGAAAGCTTGAAGGACCAGGCTCGTCTTGATGCAGCCAGCTACATCAATGAGATCATGGATGATGCCAAGCTCAATGCCAACCAGCAGGCTAAGAAGATCGTAATCCAGACCATCCAGCGTGTGGCTACCGAGACAGCTATTGAGAACTCTGTCTCTGTATTCCATATCGATAATGATGAAGTCAAGGGACGCATCATCGGTCGTGAAGGCCGCAACATCCGTGCCCTTGAGGCAGCCACCGGTGTGGAAATCGTGGTAGATGATACTCCTGAGGCTATCGTTATCTCAGCCTTCGACCCTGTGCGCCGTGAGGTTTGCCGTCTGGCTCTCCATCAGTTGGTAGCCGATGGCCGTATCCACCCAGCCCGTATCGAGGAGGTGGTAGCCAAGGTGAAGAAGCAGTTGGATAATGAGATCATCGAGACCGGTAAGCGTACAGCCATCGACCTCGGTATCCATGGTCTGCATCCTGAGTTGATCCGTATCATCGGTAAGATGAAGTACCGTTCATCTTATGGTCAGAACCTCTTGCAGCATGCGCGCGAAACCGCCAATCTCTGTGCGGTGATGGCTTCTGAGCTGGGCTTGAACCCTAAGAAGGCAAAGCGTGCCGGTCTGTTGCACGATATCGGTAAGGTGCCAGACGAGGAGAGCGAGTTGCCACACGCACTCTATGGTGCCAAGATTGCCGAGAAGTACAAGGAGAAGGCAGATATCTGCAATGCCATTGGTGCTCACCACGACGAGATAGAGATGAACACCCTTCTGGCTCCTATCGTACAGGTATGTGATGCCATTTCCGGTGCCCGTCCAGGTGCCCGCCGTGAGATTGTAGAGGCATATATCAAGCGATTGAACGATCTTGAGGCTATCGCCATGAGCTATCCTGGCGTAACAAAGACCTATGCCATTCAGGCTGGTCGTGAGCTGCGTGTCATCGTGGGTGCCGACAAGATGAGCGATGAACAGAGTATCAAGCTCTCTGATGAGATTGCAACCAAGATCCAGAACGAGATGACCTATCCGGGTCAGGTAAAGATTACCGTGATCCGTGAGACTCGCAGCGTGGCTTATGCCAAGTAATGCAGGGACAAAGTGTAGAGTCCGGTATCTGAAAATGACAGATAATTCTGTAAATAGATTATAATAAGATATAGCCGCTGTTCTCGCAAGGGTTCAGCGGCTTTCTTATTTCTTTTCATTTCTTTTTCAAATTCTCTTTTCAATTACTCTTTCAATATGAACAAGTCAGAACAGAAGATTTTAAAGCGATTCAATAAAGGATGCGTGGATTATCACCTTTTGGAGGATGGTGACCGGATTCTCATTGCCTTGAGTGGCGGAAAGGATTCCCTGGAACTGGTGCGCCTCTTGGCTCAGCGTGCCCGCATCTACAAGCCTCATATCGAGGTAGAGGCGGCACATATCATCATGGATAACATTCCCTACGAGACCGATCGCAGTTATCTCCAGGAGTTTTGTAGGGAGCAGGGAGTGCGTTTCCATATCCTTCACAGTTCCTTTGATGAATCCACCGATCCCCGCAAGACCCGTTGTTTCCTCTGTGCCTGGAACCGCCGCAAGACCCTTTTCGAGTTTGCAGTGAATAATGGTTTCAATAAGATAGCCCTGGGCCATCACATGGATGATATCCTCGTAACTTTCCTGATGAATATCACCTTCGAGGGTTCTGCCTCCACGATGCTTCCTAGTCTGCGGTTAAAGCATTATCCGCTCACCATCATCCGTCCCCTCTGTCTGGTTCATGAGAAGGATATCCGGGAGGTGGCAGAAGAGTTGCAATTCACGAAGCAGAAGGCACTGTGTCCGTACGAGGAGACCACGCGCCGCAGTGATATGCAGCAGATTTTCCAGCAGCTGGAACAGCTGAATCCCGAGGCGAGATACAGTCTTTGGCGGGCGATGATGAATAGGGGATTTAATCCGTGAAACAGGTATGCATCTGTGTAAATCTGTGAAATCTGTGGGAAACTAGCTTGCTGCTAAACCCTTGAGTTGATAGCTCAGCAGATGGGTGGCGCTGGATAGCATCTGGTTCGTGATATGCGCATATTGCTGCGTGGTGTTGATGCTCTGGTGTCCCAGATACCTCATGATGGTATAGAGATCCGTGCCCTGCGTCAATAATAGGGTGGCGCAGGTGTGGCGGCCCGAATGGAAGGTGATATGCTTGTCGGAGATACAGCAATCCTCCAGCCATACTTCCAGATGCTCGCCCAGATGATGGGGCGAGAGATGGGCGAAGAAATAGGGAGTATTGCCATTCTTGGCATGAAGCTTCGAGAGGATATGATGCGCCTCTTCCGGCAGCGGAAGCCGGAGCCAGCGTTGCGTCTTCTTCATCTTCTTATATATATAATAGGTGTCATCGCATTTTTCTATGTCGTTTATCGATAAGCTCAGGATATCGCTTTTCCTCAGTCCCGTGATGCAGCTTAGCAGGAATGCCTCCTTCAGCTCGGGAGTATTACAGGGTGTTTCGCTAAGCTTGATGAGTTCCTTCTGGGTCAGGGCTGTTCTTTCCTTATACTGCGCTTTGATGCGATAGGAGAGTGGCAGCAGGTCGAATGGGTTCTCCTCCAGCAATCCCAGTCTCACGGCTTCCCTCAATACCGATTTCAGGATATTCACCTTCAGATGGATGGTGCTGTCGGATAGTTTTCCGGGTGCTTTCATGTTTTTATGCAGGTCGTGGGCAGA
>JAIINY010000036.1:0-16300 GCA_022741625.1 Prevotella sp.
GCTTTGTTGTAAATAAAAACAATTTTTTCAGTTCCGTATCTGGAAAAAGGAGAAAAAACGAAAAGGGTGCGCCATAGACTTATGACACACCCTCTTTTTGTTTTTTGTCTTTATGTTTCAGGAAGGTTCAGAATCCCCCCCAGATTCCACTTGATTCCTCCATTCTGACCTGCTACATAGTTGCAGAGCGGGATGCCGGGATGGCTGAGGTTGGAAAGATAAAGCGGCTGATCCTCAACAAACTGCGGGCAGGTGAAGGTATCCCCCTTTGCCAGCTTGCTGTTGATGCTCTCCACCACCTCGAAGGTATCATTGCCCTTGTACATGATGGTAAGCACTCTGCCCGGGCACCAGGTCAATCTCACCTGTTCCCCCTTCTGCAGGGCATCCGCAATGAGCTTACTCTTCACGAAGAAGCGGCTGGAAGACAAGCCCTCCTGTCCACCTACAAAGGAAGCCCAGTCAGGATAGCCCACCATGCGGGAAAGCAAATTGAGATTATACTTGCTCGGGTTGCAGTTGGAAGCCACATAGCCCCACATACGCTTCAGGGTACTCACCGAGATGGTCTCCCGGGTATAGCCCTCTATCTGACAAGAAAGAAACTCAAAGTCTTTAGGGGTCTTGATAGGTCTTCCCACCAGGGTTTCCACTTCCTGCTTCAGTTGCTCGAAAATATCAGGATTATAATTATCTATCATATCTCATATCTTATTTAATGTAGCAAAGATACACATTTTTTCGGTTCATATTCACTTTTCCCCTCATTTCTTCACAATCTTTTTAAATTGAACCAATTTGAACCAATACATTTTCATATTTTTTAGGTAATTTTGTCCCCAAAAGTAAATGAAAATAATAACTAACACAGATTATATGATGAGAAGACTTCTACTCTTTTGCTTCTTCGCCTTTGTAGCGGTGGTAATGTCGGCTCAAAACAATCTGGTGATACGAGATTTCAAGTATCAGCAGTACGACCAGACCGCCAACCTCAAAGGTACTCTGAAGAAAGACAACAACGGCAGGACAGCAGCCTTGCTGAAAATCGAGACCAATCTCGATGATCTCGCCTTCGATGGTGGTTCCTACGGTATTGTAACCACCGAGCATAAGACGGGTCAGTGGTGGGTCTATGTTCCTGAGCGTGCTCAGAAAATCACCATCCGCCATCCTAAGTTCGGTGCCTGCGAGTTTTATTATCCTTCTGAAATCAAAGCCGCACGCACTTACTCCATGCAGCTCACCCTGGAGGGTATGGATGTTGCCATCGAGACTTCCGTAGCCGGTTCAAGCATCTTCGTAGATGACGAGAATGTGGGCAAGTCACCTCAAACCGTCTATCTTACCTACGGAATCCACCACATCACCGCCCGCAACGGTAACATGTACTATGATGAGAACATCAACATCACCAAGGATGGAGACAAGCTTCTCTCCCTGCAGATGAAAGATGAGAATGAGCTTTATGGTACCGTGAACGTAACCGTGGCAGATGGTGCAGACATCTATTTTGATGGCAAGAAGGTGGGTATCGGTTCCTGGTACCAGCGCCTGAAGGCAGGTACCTACGTAGTGGAAACCCGCAAGCAGAACTGCGAGAGCCAGACCACCTCTTTCGAAGTGGAAGGCAAGAGCGACAAGACCGTAGAGGTGAAAGCTCCTATCCCATACACCGGCTCCCTCACCGTACTCACCACTCCTAAGCAGGTAGGAATGTACAGCGACACCCAACTGCTCTCGGAGAATGGTTTCGCCAAACTGCCTATCGGCAAGAACGAAATCACCTATAAGCACGAAGGTTACCGAAGCATCACCCGCACTTATGATATTCCTCGCGACGGCGAGCTCAACGATACCATCAAGCTCAAGCCGCTCACCTACATCAAGAAGAGCGGCATCTATGCTGGCGTTGCCTTCACCTACGGAGGAAGCACCATGGGTGTAACAGGAACCCTGGGTTTCAGCATCTCCAACTTTGACGTGCAGGCATCTTACACCATGGGACTGGCAGAAAGCGACCCGGTACACTGGTATGCTAAAGAGACCAACGTAGAACAGGAGGTAGATACATACAAGCTCAATACCATCAGCGTAAAGCTGGGTTACCAGTTTGCTCTCAGCATGCGTGTGGGACTCACCCCACAGATTGGTTATATGACTCAGACCTTATCCAGCAGCGGTCAGTATGGTGATGGAGCCAACTGCGGTTCGTTCACGGTTGGAGCCAAGTTGCTGATAGCTCCAGTACCTCATCTCTGTCTGATGCTGAATCCGGAGTTCGCCATTCCTAACAAGAAGAGCGAAACTTACAAGAGCATTGTGGATGTAGGTGGCTTTGCCGAGGGCGGTTTCTACGCTCACGCCGGCATCATCGTGAATTTCTAAGATTGATTATATAATCATCAAACCTCACATTATATAATATAATAAGGTATATGAAGAAGAAACAATTATCGATATACAGCCTAGCCCTGGCAAGCCTCCTGGTTTTGCCTCTAGGCTCTCTCACCTCCTGTTCCGACAAGGAGGAGACAGATGTCCTCGCCTCGGAGGAGCTTTCGCTGACGATGTCGCTGACTCCTACAGTGGTCGATTTGCCAGCCAAAGGTGGTTCGCAGGTCATCACCATTACTTCGAACACGGCATGGGGAGCCTCAGCCAATGTAACATGGGCGAATCTGAGTGCAACGAATGGTGTGGCAAACAGTACGCTTACTGTGACTTTGGAAGACAATACCACCACTTCACCCCGTGAAGCAATAGTCACTTTTACGTATGGCAAGGATCAGCAAACGGTGATGATTAACCAGGCAGCCGCCTCTCCTACTACGTTTGCCAAGGTACAAGCCAGCAACATAGGCAGATATCAGGCAGACGTGTCAGGTATGTTCAATGCCGACTTCAACGTTTCTGAGTATGGCGTCGTGTATTCCCTTACCGAGCGAGAGCCGACCACAAGCATGAGCGATGACAAGGTAACTGTGTTAAAGGTAGGCACTACCGCCACCACCCAAGACATTGTATCAGCAACGCTGACGAATCTGAGAGCCGGCAACACCTATTTTGCAAGACTCTACACCAAAGGTCCTTTGGGTACAGAGTATAGCAATGTGATTAGCTTCACCACCTCGGGTGGTGCACCGGATTCAGGAGATAATCCGACACCGGGATATTAAGTTTAATTAAAATTCAAGCCTTATGGTTTACTATATAGACAAGGAAACGGAAGCAGATTTCGAAACAGCAAGAAACAGCCCTTTGGGCATAGAAAATTATTTCTATAAATACGTTCCTTACAAGGAGATGCTGAAAGAGAATAGCAGAAACCAGCTGTTCTTCATCCGTCCCGAACTATGGAACGACCCGTGGGAATCTCTTGTACTGACCGGAATTTACAAAACAGAAAAGAACAAAATGCGCCAGCACCCTCTATCAGGGAAGGTTCTAGCCACTTGTTTTACAAGTAATTATGGATCAGAATCCCAATGGTATGTGTATGAACAGACTGAGTCCAAGATTATGCTGAGTTTTAACAAGACAAGACTCATTGATGCTCTAAAAGAATCTAAGCTCAATTTCTACGTAGGCAAGGTAAAATACGAAATACCGCAGCCACAAATCAACAAGGCAATTAGAATATGGGCAAAAGAAAATATTGACTTTTTTAATGATAACATAGAAGTTGCCAACTATAGCATAGAAGCAAAGAAAAAACTTCTAGAACCGCTACTCATTAAAAGAAAGCCATTTGAATATGAGCACGAGTATCGCTTTTTCTTGATAGACCCAAATGGAAAGAATAAAGAAAATGTCATTATAGACAAATTATCAGCAGCTATAGGAAAAGTGACACTCTCACCAAAATCTGTTGAAATCCTAAAGGTCGAAAAGAAAGAAGAGCTTTGGGATAAATTCAAGGAAAAGAAGTTACTGGAACTCTATCAAGAAGAGCAAAAAGAAGAGCTAAGAAAATTTGGATTCCAAGAATTCAATGCAAGTTCTCTTTATATGAGAAAAAATGAGACACTATTTGATTTAACAAAGAAATCATAAATATATAAAAGTATGAAACGATTTACTATATTTATAACACTACTTTTGCTGTCCGTGATGCAGATGGCAGCGCAAGATACCTCCATCAAAGGTACGATAACCCTATCGCACCAAGGGAAGACTACGGACTTTGCCTACAACAATATGGCGGGCGTAATGGAAGCTGCTGTAGATGGAGACACTGTGTTTTTGAGCAAAGGTTACTTCGAGGGGGATTTTATTCTTGATAAGAAACTGGTATTTATTGGTTCTGGTGCAGATCAAGGCTACGGATGGGGGAACTGCACTTGCTATGGTAGCAATAACATTGTTATTAAATTACCAGAAAACACAAAACTAGATGCGCGTCTATTTGAAGGCATTTACTTTGGGGACACATCCTTTACTTACCAAAGCTCCATAGAGGATGTCGTGTTCAAGAAATGTAGAGTTTATGGCAGTCTCAGTTTCTCTGCAGATATCAAACGTATTCTCTTCGATAGATGCGACATCCTAGTCAATGGTTATTGTAATAGTTTCACAAAGAAACTCATTGCTAGAAACTGCCAAATAAGCAGCCTATGCATTAGGAGTGACGATGGCTATGCAGAAAATACTTGGCAATTCATCAATTGCACTATAGATCCCGACAATTGGAGCTACACAGATGATAATGGGAACTATCACATCTACTGTCCTATATATAGAGGAAGTTTTGTGAATTGCATTATAGACAATGACGAGAATCGTGATGAAATCAGGAATGCAGGATACTGTCTCTACGACCCAAATAACATAGAAACAAAATCATCCGCATCTTTCACCAATTGTCTTTTCTATAAGCCATTAGAGGGAAGAGAAATATTCAATGGGGCAACCGTGCTAAACGATATGTATTTTGACGCTTCAAACTTAAATGACGATTGGGAGAATAAAATCAGGTACTTCTCAAAAGAAAAGCTGCAAGAAAACAACTTTTTGGGAAATGACGGAACGGTGGTAGGTTGCTATGGAGGCAAAAAACCATATTCTCTGAAACAAAATCAACCAACCATCACATCTGGTAAAATTCATTTTGACAAAGACAAAAAGCAAATACAAATTAAGATGAAAGTATCATCAGAACAATAAACGATAACGCTTATGAAAAGATTTACGATATTTATAACAACCCTGCTGCTGACATTCGTGCAAATGGCAGCTCAGGACACAAACATCAAAGGAACCATTACCTTATCACATCTAGGTAATGAGAGCAACTTTTCCTATAACGAAATGGCAGAGGTGATGGATGCAGCCGCAGACGGAGACACGATTTTCCTCAGTACAGGATATTTTCAAGGAGATTTTATTATGACCAAGAAACTAGCCTTTATTGGATCCGGAGCTGACCGCGATAAAGGATGGAACAACTGTACATGTTACGAAGGTAAGATTGTTATCAAGTTACCAGAAGAGACAAAACTGACAGCACGTTTATTTGATGGTATTTATTTCAATAATAACAACACAAACATCTCTTTTAAATCTTCCATCGATAATGTAATCTTCAGAAAATGTTATTGGGACAATAATATTTTCAGCATAAACAAAAACATCTCTTATCTATTAATAGACAGATGTTATTGCAACTTAAATTTTTGGGGGGAGAATATTCAAAGAATAATTACAAGAAACAGCATCGTACATGGGACTCCAAATTCATCAAATACATCGGCAAATGTGTTTTTTTATAATTGCAACATTTATCAAAATGGAGGCTATAGTATTAATGGTTTTGACAACAAATACAGTGCCCACTTCTTTGGAACATTCTACAATTGCATCCTAAACTGCTATAGTTACTATATGACAGATCCAGGAAATTCTTCTGCCATAACTGTATTAATCAATTGTTTGTACTCTGCGGAAGAAGATTACGTTGATGATGGGTGTACTATACAAAATTGCTATATATACACAGATAACAACAAAAAAAATATATTTGACCTTACTAAAGATGAACTACTCAGCAACAACTATCTTGGCAATGACGGAACTGTGGTAGGATGTTATGGAGGTAAAAATCCATATACCCTCAGCTTAAGCAACAAAGAAGTGACCAACAAAGTCCATCTTGACAGAGACAAGAAGCAAATACAATTCAACATCAAAGTATCAAGCCAACAATAAAACGACAAGATTATGAAAAAGATAATATTTATGATAGCTTGCTGCCTAATGGCAACGGCACAATGTGTTCTTGCACAAAGTGAATATACAAGCAAGGTTTTCTTGCAACACAATGGTAACATCACTAGAACATTCGGTGGGGACGAAATAGACAAAGCGATAGAAGCTGCCGTAGATGGAGATACCCTCTTCCTCAGTAAAGGTTTATTTAAAAATAATTTTTCTATCAACAAATCTATCAGCCTCATCGGTAGCGGAGCGGAAGCTGGTCAAGATTCTCAAAAATCAACTTATATAGAATGGGAAGGTAGTGCTCCTGAAATAGGGGCAGAAGGCGATCAAGTTCTTTCATCCGTAACAGTAGAAGGTCTCTTTTCTGGTCGTGGATTAGATGTACGAGGCAAAATAGACAATCTGAACATCAAGAAATGCTATTTTCCCAACTCTTTAGATATAAATAATTATACAAAAAAGGTTATCATAGACAGATGTCGTTTACAATGGATTTATACTAATGGCAGCATAGAAGATGCCACCATTAAGAACTGCAAAATCGATGGTACCTATGGGCAAGGTGGGCAAACCATTACTTCTTGCAAGTACATCAATTGCAATATTCGCGAAGTAAATAGAAACACCAAAGCTATATTTGTCAACTCTATTATCAACGAAGTGGGTAATGGAACAGACGAATATCTCTGCAATAATGCCATCTTGGTGAACACCCTATATCATAAAATGAATGGTTATGACCCAATGGAAAAGACATCGCAGCAGGACTGCTGGTCAACTACAGAAACTGTCATCAGCAATAATAATGGTGACAAGGAATGTACTATGACTGTTGAGCAGCGACAGGCGGCAGGTTATCTCGGTGTGGATGGTACGGTAGTCGGCATAGAGGGTGGCGTAAATCCATTCTCCCTCACCCTCCACGCACCTTCCATCAATTCCAGCAGTGCAAATGTGGACTTGAACAACAAGAAGGTGACCATCAATGTAAACGTAACAGCAAACTAATCATTACATCGGCTTATGTACAAACGTTTATTATATATATTCTCATTAGCCTTTGTGCTGACCAACTTCCTGCAGCCAGCACAAGCGGCTCCCGACATCAACATAGACGAGGATGTCGCAGAAGAGCCAGCAAAGGCTACCGCCTACCGCTACTGGATAGACGATAACACAAACCGGATAGAAGCTTCTCTCAATGGCGAGGACATTGAGAGCAATATTGATGTGTCATCCCTCAACGTCGGTGTACATATCTACCACATCCAGTTGAAAGACCAATATGGCAAATGGGGATCGACTTCAGACATCCCTTTCTATACAGGATACCAGAATACAGATGTGAAAGAAGACGACGCTACCATACCACCTGTAGAGAAAATCATCTACTGGATAGACGAAGACTTCGACAACAAGGTGACACAAGCCTACAAGGAGGCAGACAACTCTATAGAAAAAGACATCACCAATATAGCTGGGGGAAAACACAGTTATTCACTGATTGCCATCAACAGCCAGAACCGTGCAGCAACTATAACAGGTTCCTTCTACCTGCCAACAACAGATGGAAGTGACGATGGCAGCGGTGAGAAAGAGGTAACGACCATCATATCTTACCAATACTGGGTAGATGATGACAAGGTAAATGCCAAGACCCTGCCTTATACATCCGATGACATCAGCCAACAGATTGACTATACGCAATTGGCAGGTGGAGTCCATACTCTTCACTTCCGTCTGAAAAACAACGAAGGCGTATGGAGCAGCTACGAATATCCATTCTATACACCCGAAAACAACACAGAGCAAGCCGAGACCCAACAACCGATCACGGGTTACCGCTATGGTGTAAATGGAAAGAGCGTAGCCAAGAACATCACCGAGGTGGATAATATACCTTCGCTGGCAGTAGATATTGCTATCCCTTCCGCCCAAGAGTTTGCAAACGTGGAGAACTACGAATTTACCACGGACAATGCCTCAAAGGATGTGAAAGTGAAACGCATCGGCGACCTCACCTATTATATCCAGCTTAAGAACAAGCTGGGCAAATGGGGTGAGCCTGTCTTCATAGACTCCCTTGCTTCCGACTCTACCATCCGTACTGCCAAGGAGCTGGAGTTGCAGCATACACTCGGCATCCGCAAGCTAGGAAAGGGTGACTACGACATCGCCAAGTTTACCATCGCCGACAACAACGGCTACTACTTCGGCTCATCATCCAACTGCAACGTGATGCTCTATCAGGACAACAAGCGCCTGATGACCTTCACACCAAAACAGATGGTAAGCAACAAGAGTACCCTGCTGGCACCAGGTACCTACTTCGCCATTATCTACAACCAGGACCAGGATGGAAGTGTCCGACTCACGGGCAGCAAGAACTGGGCAAGCGACCCAGTCTTCGGCTATGCCAACCACCAGTTGAGCATCAGTAGCGATACTCCGGGAGCCACCATCCGCTACACCCTGGACGGAACCATGCCGACAAGCGAGAGTGCCATTTACACCGCTCCACTTGACATGACGCAGAATACCCGTGTCAAGGCGATAGCCAGTGCAGAAGGCATGAGCGACTCTTATATCCAGAGCTACCTCGTTGGCGACTTCGACCCGCTGACCTGTGCAGACCCTCAGGTAAACTACGATGGAAGAAAGGTGACCCTGACTTCATCAAACAAGAATGCCGACATCTACTACACATTGGATGGCAGCGATCCTACCACCCAGTCGCAGCTCTATAACATAGATGCAGGCATTGCCGTAAGCGAAGCAGGAACCATCAAGGCTTTCGCCACCATGGATCTGATGAACAACTCCAAGGTCATCACTTACGACATTCCATCTTACTACGATGGCAACAATAAGGTAAGTGTCAAGACTGCAGGTAACCTTGCCACAGCCTTCGACTGGTGTGGAGGAAAGCCACAGCAAGACACGCTGAATGTTGTTGGAAATGTAAACGCTGCAGATTTCGCAGCCGTTGCCAAGATGAGCAACCTGCGCTTACTCGACATGAATGCAGCCAATACAGAAGGCAACATCATCAACGAGCAGGCATTTGCAGGAATGAACATCGTATCGGCAAGTCTGCCAGCTACCCTTACCACCTGTGGCAAGGAGATCTTTGCAAACTGTCCTAAGTTGGCTGCCGTAATCTGGAACTCCAACTCTGCCATACCAGCAGATGCGCTCAACGGCATCAACAATCCGAACCTGCTGCTCTACGTGAACACCAAGAGTGCCGCACCTGCAGGTATCAACAATGTGATAGCCAGCGGTATCGCAGAGAACGTTGTACTCTCTACTCCGAATGGAGAAACGGAAAGCAACTTCTTCTGTCCAAAGGCATTTACTGCCCAGAAGATTTCCTATACGCGCAACTTCACCCAGGAAACAGAGGTGGGTGTCTGCCAGGGTTGGGAAACCATCGCTTTGCCGTTCGACGTAGAATCCATCAAGCACGAAACCAACGGCGAGATTGCTCCATTTGCCAAGGGAGACAAGAATGCGAAGCCTTTCTGGCTCTACGAGCTTTCACCAGAGGCAGGATTCCAGTCTGCAGCAAGCATCAGGGCAAATACACCTTATATAATAAGTATGCCTAACTCGATGGCTTACTCGGATGAATACCTCCTGGGAGGCAAGGTGACATTCTCAGCCAACAATGCAAGAGTGGCTGCCACGACAGCTTCCAGCAGCAAGAGCCCGAACCGTGAGTTCATCACCACCTTCGAGCAGATTGCCAAGGGAGATGGTATCTACGCCCTCAACGTAGGTGAGGAGTACCAGGGATACAGACCGGGTAGTATCTTTGCAGACAACTACAAGGATGTGAAGCCATTCGAGGCTTATCTCACTACTGCACAGGCAGCACAGGCATTCAGCCTGCAGTTTGGTGATGGTGTTACCGGCATCGACAACCTGCCTGTCAAGAACGTGGAAGGCGTGAAGGCTTGGACCAACGGTTCTACCCTCTTCATCCAGAGCGACAAGACACGCAAGATAATGGTATTCAGCACGATGGGTATGCTCATGAAGACCGTGGCTGTAGAGGCTGGCGAAACCGCCTCTGTCAGCGACCTGCCTTCAGGCATCTATATCGTCAACAACAAGAAGGTGGCTATCAAACGATAGCCACCCTTTTCTGATTTTTGGGCGCAAAAACGAAAATGAACCAAATTGAACCAAATGGATTTCAAAAAGTTTTCGTACCTTTGCCCCAAAGTTAGAAATGATAATAGGTTCAATGGAATTTTATCAAGTAAAGACAATGAAAAAGATAATAATGATCATGGCTGCAGTCCTGGCTCTCTCAACCAACTGCACCGTAGCACAGGCACAAAGCGCTGATTCGCAGTATAGTCAGCTTCTGGCAAAACAGCTCAAAAAGCAATACAAGAACAAACTCAAGGAGCTGAAGAAGGAAAAATGGCAGATCTATGGTTCTTCACGTACCCTCGAAGTGGCTTTGCTCTCTCATTACGACAAACTCGCCAAAGGCGGGGAGGATGCGCATGAGATCATCGGAACAGCCACCAAGTTCAAGTCAAAGAACATCGGACACCAGACTGCCATCAACAATGCCTGCAACATCTATGCCCGCCAGGCTGGAAGCCATGTGAAGGGAAGAGTAGTGAGCGATATGGGTGCCAACAGCGACAGCATCGTCAACGAGTTCGACCACTTCTATGGAGCTTATCAGTCGCTCGTAGAGAAGGAAATCAAGGGCGAGATGCAAGAGAGCTTCAGCCTCATCCGTCCTTACAAGGATGGAAGCTTCGAGATGCAGAGCTTCTTCATCGTAAACGAAGCCGAAGCCAGCAAGGCTCGCATGCGCGCCTTCGAAATCGCAGCCAAGGAATCTGCGGTAGCCCAGAAGTATGCTTCCAAGGTAGGAGAATTCATCAAGGAAGGCTTCGCTGCCCAGTAAACCGGAATAAAAAGTAAATGATTGATAATTGATAACAGAAGATAAAAGCAAAGACAAGATTTATGCATAAGACAATTTGGATGATCTTGATGCTCCTTCTGCCTCTCACATCTCTGGCACAAACGGCAGAGGAAAGGGCGGAGCAGATGAAGGCTAACGCGGAATACATCTGCGGAGAGGGATGGGGAGACACATACAACTCTGCTGACCAAGCCGCACTGGCTGACCTCATCAGCAAAATCTCTCTCAACATCTCCAATTCCTTCGAGATTAAGGAAGAGGAGTTTAATACAAACAGCAGCTTCGACTCGAAGACGGCGATAATATCGGTGATGAACAGCTATGCACAGGCTACGCTGACCAACACCTTCAACCTCGTCATCAGCAATACTCCTCAGACCCACGTGCTGAGATACATCAGAAAAAGCGAGGTAAACAAGATCTTTGATGAGCGAAAGGAAAAGGTGTTCGACTACGTGCGCTCTGCCATGAGAGCCGAAGAAAAGGCAAAGATAGACGATGCCCTGCGCAACTACTACTGGGCTTTCGCCATGGTGCGCAGTCTGCAGTATCCAAACAGCGTGAAGATGACCATCGATGGTGTACAGCGCCTGCTCGTTACCTGGATTCCACAACAGATAGAAGAGATTATGAGTAATCTATCAACAAAAATAGCCAGCAAAGACGGCAACGAAATCAATCTCTTCATCAAGTACAAGGGTGAACCGGTTACAAGCCTCGACTACACCTACTTCGACGGACAGACCTGGAGCAACCTCTACAGCGCTAAGGATGGTATGGGTATCGTAGAACTGAGACCAGGAGTGAAGATCAACAGCCTACAGCTGAAATACGAATACGAATACGCTGACCAATGCCAGATAGACAAGGAGTTGGAAAGCGTGATGCAGCTCTTCAAAGGAACCTCTTTCAAGAATGCATCCGTCTATATCAACAACCTCGACAAGAAGTCGGCTGTTTCCAGCGAAGCCAAAAAGGAGTTCGAGAAATCGGTCAAGACTGAATCAGCAGCCAACCTGGAAACCCTGAGCAAGGTGGAAAACGAAAAGGAACTCGCCGGCATCATGACAAAAGTCATCAACGCCATCAAGGCAAAAGACTACGACAGCGTAAGCGACTGTTTCTCGGAGGACGGACTGGAGATGTACAAGAAACTGCTCAACTACGGACAGGCACGACTGCTGGGAGATCCTCAGTTCTCATTCTACACAATGGGAAAGCGAGTCGTATGCCGAAGCATCCCGATGGCATTCTCGTTCAAGAACAACAGACGCAAGTTTGTGGAGGACGTAACCTTCACCTTCGATGAAAACAAGAAAATAGAATGTGTGGCATTCGGACTTGGCAGTCAGGCCAAGACCGACATCTTCAATAAGGGTGTGGGAGCCTGGAGCGACTACGCCAAAATGGTGATTGCCACCTTCCTGGAAAACTACAAGACCGCCTTCGCCCTGAAGCGACTCGACTATCTGGAGAGCGTTTTCGATGACAACGCAACCATCATTACGGGTCACATCATCAAGAAGGCTCCGAAAGTAGCCATGGAGGGAGAAAGCTTCATCAACAGCAATAACAAGCTGATAAAATATACCCGACAGACCAAGAGCGAGTATATGAGAAAGTTGAAGATGTGCTTCCAGAGCAACCAGTTTATCAATATCCGCTTCGCCGACAACGACGTGGTGAAGATGGGGGCCGGAGGCGAGACTTATGGCATACAGATAAAACAAGACTACTATTCTACGAACTATGGTGACCACGGTTACCTGTTCCTGATGGTAGATTTCAATGATCCAGACAATCCATCTATCAAGGTACGAACCTGGCAGCCTGACAGAAACCCTAACATCAATTCGAACTTACCTCGTTCGAACAGAGACTGGGGAATCATCGGTCCAGGTAATTTCTAGGAACCAACATAAAAATAAAGATAGGCTCTCCTCCCAATATTTTAAGGTAGGAGAGCCTTTTTCCTTAAAAAAAGTTGGGCGATTAAGAAAAAAATCGTATCTTTGCCCCATATCTATCAACACAGAAAGTGGAAATCTTAAAATTACAGATTATGAATAGAATTTATCCTACTCTCAGTTTCATATTGCTGCTCGGTTTGCATGCAACACCAAGCTTTTCGCAGAACGATGACTTTGTGAAACAGTTCCAGCAGTCAAGACAGGCGATGCTGGATGATTACAACAAGTTCCGCAACACCATACTTACCGACTACGATAAGTATATGCAAGGCGTATGGAAAGAATACAAGAAGTTTAAGGGAGATGTGCGCTCGCAGGTGCCTAAGCCTAAGACTCCTCCAACATATACAGCTCCGAAACAACCGGAGAAACCGGTTACCGTGAAGCCTAAGATGCCGGTAAGCCCAATCCTGATTCCGGAAACTCCTGCAGAACCGGAGACTCCGAAGAAGCCAGATCCAAAGGCTCCTACCGTCCGTCCAAAAATAGAACCGGTGAAGAAGCCGAAGCTGCCAGAGGTAAAGCCTGATATTCCAGACATCGAATACACCGGTTCGGGTATCGAACTGCCGCTGATGCCTGCCGTAGCAGCCGTGCCAGTCATGCCTGCCCTGCCAAACGTGCCTCACGTCAACATTCCGGCAAGCAAGCAGACCATTGACGTCAACTTCTATGGTGCAAACCTGCAGATGCAAAAGGCAACCCGACTCGCTTCCATGAACATCAGCTCTACCGATGATGTGGTGAACTACTGGAAGAATCTCAAGCAATCAGACCTCAAGGAAGTAACCCAGGCTTTCGCCACCGAATCACGCAAGATGGGACTCAGCGACTGGGGTTCTGCCATGCTCGTAGAGAAATACATCGATACCGCCATGCCAAACGCCAGCCAGAATGAGAAGATCATCACTTCGCAGTATGTGCTTGCCAACTGCGGCTACAACGTACGCCTTGCCCTGTGCGGCAACCACGTGGTGATGCTCATCCCTTACGTGGAGCACGTATTCGAAAAGTCGTACCTCAATATCGACGGCAAGCGCTACTACATCTATCCGAACGTAGAGGATGAAGGATCCTTCCGTTCCTGCGAACTGCCTAAGGGCGCAGAGCTGGGTAAGGACATGGGACTGAGATTCACCGGCAAGACCGTGATTGGCGATGAAGCCAAGCCATTCAGATACGAAGCTGCGGGCATCACCCTGCAGGGCGAAGTACCAACCGGCGTCATGCCGCTGCTCGATGAATATCCTATCATAGATATTCCTACCGTAGCCGCATCTGTAGTAGATAAGAGTCTGCGCGACGATGTGGTGAAGCAGATCAGAGCACAGGTACAGGATCTCGGCGAACAGGAAGCAGCCAACCGCATCCTGCGATTCATACAGAAGGGATTCCCATACGCTACCGATGATGAGCAGTTCCATCGCGAGAAGTATTTCTACTTCGAGGAAAGTCTCTACTATCCTAAGAACGACTGCGAAGACCGCGCCATCTTCTATGCCTATCTGGTACACGAGATACTCGGACTCGATGTACATCTCATCCAGTTCACAGGACACGAATGTACAGCCGTAGCCTTCCATGAGCCGGTAGAGAACGGAACCTCATACGAGTACAAGGGCAAGAGGTTCTACATCTGCGACCCAACCTACATCGGAGCCAAGATCGGTAAGTGCATGCCTAGCTATGCCAAGGAATCACCACAGATAGAAGTATGGTATTGATACATATATAATTAAGGTATAAACATCTGATATAAGCAATAAACGCAAATAGCCGCATCTCACGCGAGATGCGGCTATCTGCATAATTGAAACGTAACTCTATCATATTCTATTCATATTCAATGATATTCTCAAACTGATTCCATGCAGAATTGCGATAGGCATCGAAGCTGCCTTTGGGAACATACAGGATGACACGCTTGAAATCAGATTCACTGAAGACATCCTGAATCCTGGTCTTCCAGATGGCATTGCCGATGACTGGCGGCAAGGCGCTTCGGAAACAGATGCTGTGCAGATTCGGACTGTTCTCCACCATCTGCTTCATCACATGGAACTTGGTATCCGGGAACACCAGTTTCCTCAGATCGGGCTGATCGGCAAACGCCTTCTTTTCTATTTCATCTATCTTATAGGTCATTCCCTGGAAGTTCACCGTTTTAGGTACCTCGATGCAGGAATCCTTGGAATTGGCAGCCCTGACCGATACGACTCCACCACCCCACGACTTATAAGCCAGGTTTCCCACCTTAAACTCTGCCACCACATCATATCCACGAGGAGGCTCGTTCACCTTTTTATATATAACCACTCCCGTAGTACATGCAGCCAATATTCCCGAAGAAATCCAGAAGGCAAGCAGGTTGCGATGCAGAGAATGAATATGCTGGCGCATGGCTGTCATGTTGGGATATCGCTCCTCCAACGGACGGAGGCAACGCTTCAATCCCAGGCGATAAGAGAAATTCAGCCTCATCTTATCTAGGATAACGCCCACGCTGTAGATATCATTGCGCACATCGGTAGGTCCACCCTTCTGCTGTTCTGGAGAAACATATCCATCTGTTCCCGCCGGTTCCTTCAGTACGGCATAGCTGTCGGCATCAGCCAACCCGAAATCTATCAGCTTCAGCACACTCCCATTGCGGGTAACCATCATGTTGGAAGGTTTCAGGTCACGATGCACCACCTGCATATCGTGTACAAACTCAAGTACCACGAGCAGCTGATTGGCGATATGCACCCTTTCCGCCTTGGAATGATGTTGCAGGAGCCACTCTTCCAGAGTCACTCCATCTATCCATTCCATCACGAGGCATTTGCCATATCCATCCACTTCTTCGATACCCATTACCTCGGCAACTCCGGGATGCTGGACATGCTTCATGATATCGAATTCCTTCTGAAGCAAGCTCTGATACACCTCGCTATTGCGCACAGCGGGAGCGAGCGCCTTCAAGATCCACCACCTGCCATCACGCTTGGCACGGATAAGGATATTAAAGCCACTAGCCGAGATTTCTGACATGTTGCTGAACTGCGCAGAAGTCGTTTCTGAGGGAGGGAAATAAAAACCCGATACTTGCTCCATGCATGCAAAGATACAACTTTTTATAGAAACCCACACTATTTTTTCAACATTTATCACC
>JAIINY010000350.1:0-2605 GCA_022741625.1 Prevotella sp.
ACGGGCGATGTCGTTGACCTCGATACCATCCCTATCGATGATGAGCTTACCTATCAGCTCTACCAGCGCGGCCAGACCATCGGAACCTTCCAGTTCGAGTCACCGGGTATGCAGAAGTATCTCCGCGAGCTGAAGCCTACGGTTTTCGAGGACCTCATCGCCATGAACGCCCTCTACCGTCCGGGACCTATGGATTACATCCCCGACTTCATCGCCCGCAAGAACGGCCAGCAGTCCATCACCTATGATATCCCCTGCATGGAGAAATACCTCAAGGATACCTACGGCATCACGGTGTATCAGGAGCAGGTGATGCTCCTTTCCCGCCAGCTGGCTAGCTTCACCCGAGGCGAGTCGGATGCCCTCCGTAAGGCGATGGGTAAGAAGAAGAAGGCTATCGTAGATGCGATGAAGCCAAAGTTCATCAAGCAGGGACAGGAGAACGGCCACGATCCGGCTGTGCTCGAGAAAATCTGGGGCGACTGGGAGAAGTTTGCATCCTACGCCTTCAACAAGTCGCACGCCACCTGCTATTCGTGGGTAGCCTATCAGACTGCCTATCTCAAGGCACACTATCCAGCCGAATACATGGCAGCGCTGATGACCCGCCGCTTTGCGCAGATCACCGAGATTACCAAGCTGATGGAGGAGTGCCAGTCGATGGACATCAAGACCCTGGGACCGGATGTAAACGAGAGTTACCGTGCCTTCGGTGTGAACGAGCATGGCGAGATACGCTTCGGACTCTCCGCCATCAAGGGAATGGGAACTCCTGCCGCCGATGCCATCGTGGCAGAGCGCCTGAAGAACGGCCCCTATAAGACCATCTTCGATTTTGCCGAGCGCGTGGATTTCTCCAATGTCAACCGCAAGGCATTCGAAAGCCTGGCTCTGAGTGGCGGTTTCGACAGCTTTGGCATCCGCCGCGAGCAGTACTTCGGCAAGAACGGCAAGGGCGAAACCTTCCTGGATACGCTCGTAAGATACGGCCAGCTCTACCAGCAGGAGCAGCGCGAGGCAGCCACCTCGCTCTTCGGAGGCGTAGAGGCGGTGGAGATAGCCACCCCTTCTGTTCCGGAAGCAGAATCCTGGAGCACCATCGAGAGACTCAACAGGGAGCGTGAGCTCGTGGGCATCTATCTCTCGGCTCATCCGCTCGACGATTACGAAATCATCCTCCGCAACCTCTGCAATACCCACTGCTCTGAACTGGGCGACAAGGTGGAGCTTGCCAAGAAGGAGGATGTGGTGTTCGGCGGCATCATCACCGGGGTGAAATCCAAGTTCACCAAGACCGGAAAGCCGTGCGGCTTCGTCACCATCGAGGATTTCGAAGGCTCGGGCGAGCTGGCGCTCTTCGGTGAGGACTGGGGCAACTGGCGCGGCATCATGGTTGAGGGCAGTACCATCTTCGTTACGGCGAAGTGTGTTTCCCGTTACGGCAACAGCAACTATCTCGATTTCAAGATCAGCACCGTGGAGTATCTCCAGACCGTGAAGGAGAACCGCCTGGAGAAGTTTACCATCATCGTAGATAGTACGGTGATAGATGAAACGCTGGTAAATGATATCAAGACGCTGGTGGAGAATGATGAGGGCAAGGCTCAGCTCTTCCTTCAGATTCACGATGCCGAGACCAAGACCAATGTGCTGCTGCGTGCGCAGGACCGCACGGTGGGAGTGAGCAGGGAGCTGATACAGTTTGTCAACGACCATCCGAAGATGTCGTATCAGATCAATTGATGAAAGAAGTTTGAAGGAAGTTTCACATTCAGCTTTTTTCAATTCCCCCATTTATGAAATTTGAATTATTAACTATATAAAAAAGGTAGAAAAATGGAAGTAACAATTACAACCGAGAATTTCGAGAGTTACAAGAATGGCGAGTTGCCATTGGTAGTAGATTTGTGGGCTACATGGTGTGGCCCTTGCCGCCAGATTGCTCCTATCGTGTCAGAATTGGCAGAGGAGTTTGACGGTAAGTTGGTAGTTGGTAAGTGTGATGTAGAGGAGAACGACGACATCGCAATGGAGTTTGGCGTTCGCAATATCCCTACCATCCTTTTCTTCAAGGGTGGCCAGCTCGTTGACAAGTTTGTTGGTGCAGCCAACAAGTCAACTCTCAAGGAAAAGTTTGAGGCTCTGCTGTAAGAGAGGGCAGAAGACTAAAAAAAATACGTCCCGGTGCGGCATCAGCTGCATCGGGACGTATGCTTTTTTGTTAGAATCCGAATTTGCGAAATAGCCTCTAGAATTCTACGCTTCTGCTTCCATCTTCCTCCACGGTGATGGTCACCTTGGTACAATCCTCCGGCAGCAGGTCCTCGATGAGTTCCGGCCACTCCAGGAAGCAGAGGTTCCCGCCGTAGAAGTAATCCTCGTATCCCATATCATACACCTCATCAATCTTCTTGATGCGGTAGAAATCGAAATGGTAGATAGGATCGCCGTTTTCGGCAGTGTATTCGTTGACGAGAGCGAAGGTAGGCGAGGTGATTACATCCTCCACGCCCAGTTCCTCGCAGATAGCTTTAACGAAAGTTGTCTTTCCGGCACCCATCTTGCCATAGAAGGCAAAGACCTTGCCGTCGCCCATGTTCTGCAG
>JAIINY010000037.1:0-16222 GCA_022741625.1 Prevotella sp.
CGCAGTGGACACCCTTGCTATTGGCTATACAATTCCCGCTATTAGGGCTTGTTTGGGACTTGCACCCATTAGAATAAGCTCATGCCGAGCATACTAAAAGGGCTGAAAACAGCCAAAAATGACTATTACAGCCCTCTTGTTACCAAATACCAATCTTAATCCTTATCCTCATTCTTATTCATTCTCCGGATCATACACCACCTTATTGGCGTTGAATACAGCAAGCTCTGCAAGGTTGAAGTACTTCTTGTCGCCGAAGGTCTTGGTAACAACCAGACGGAGATGAGTGAACGGTTTGCCGGCATCGATACCCTCAGAGGTATATTCTGCCTGGCTGGCAGAAGGAAGGCCAGAGAGGATTTCCTTGATGCTCTCCCAGTTCTCTCCATCATTGCTGATCTGGATATCGAGATTTTCAGGACCTACCTGAGAACCGTTACGGTTGCGATACCAAAACATGAATACCTGATGAGCCTCCTTGAAGTCTATCTGGATATATTGAGGAAGAGGCTTCTGAGGAGATGACCATCGGGTATGGAAGAAACTGTTATAGTTGCCATCCACCAGGTTCTTGATAGGGCCCTCAGAAGGTTCCTGATTATCGGTACTCAACATGTCTGCTGTGACATTTATCTTATCACCTTTGGAATAGGTAACGGTAGCAGGGAGCAAACCCGACTGAGCCTTTACCTGCATAGGAGCACCCGCCTCGTTCTTGTCGTTGAATGCCTGGAAGGTGAAGGTGTAGTCACCATACTTCTTCAAAGTATTCTCGATGAGGAGCGTACGGGTATGGATAGAAATCACATTGGTTACCGTCTCCTGATTAGCTGGATTTACATACGAAATCTTCATGTATGAGAAGGTGGAATCGGCAGGAACAGTCCAGTTCAGACGGATGGAACCAGGAAGAGCCTCGGATGTAACAGCAGAAGCATCAATAGTCTTTGGAGCTCCTGTATAACCCTGATATTCGAAATCGGTGATATTGCTATCACAGGAAACCAAGGCTGCCATTCCAACTAATGCACTAAATATATATTTAATTGCTTTCATTGTTTTGTCTATTTGTTTGTTCTACTTGGGATTGCCCTGCTCCTTATATTTAAACGTCGCTATATATAATAAGGTGACATATATATAAAAGGTGAAGAGCAATCCATGTATTTACTTTGATTGATTACCAGCCAGGATTCTGCTTGAAGTCTGGGTTGGTATGCTTCAGGAGTTCACTCTTGGAGATTGGGAAGAAATACATCTTGTCGTCCCAACCACGATTCACGACATTGCGGGTGTAAGTGAATGTTCCATCCTCATTCTTGGTAATCTTCATCTCTGTGATGGTAGCCAGTTTGCTGCCTTCCTTCCAGCGACGGACATCGTAGAAACGATGACCCTCGAAAGCCAACTCTACCATACGTTCGTTCTCATACTTCTTCCAGAACTCGTCGTTGTTCAAGCCTTCTGCCAGTTCCGGCATCTTGACATCCTGACGGTTGCGGATTACGTTTACAGCCTGACGTGCAGACATAGGCAACTCTACCGTTGTAGCATCGGCACTGCCAAGATACTTGAAGGTAGCCTCAGCATAGTTGAGATAGAACTCGCCCAGGCGGAACATAATCCAGGCATGAGGAGAATTGGTACTGTTGACAGAAGAGATATTGACAGAACCATCGCAATACTTCTTCAGATAGTAGCCTGTAGGAGTAGCACCCACGATAGGCTCACCATTCTTACCACCATAGTAAGTCTCCAGGGCATCACCATTGTATGAAGGCCACTTCTTCTCACCGTTTACGGCGATGGTCATAGCAAAACGTGGGTCACGACCAGCATATGGATTGGCTGCATTATAACCGCTTCCCTCCTCGTTCCAGAGCTTACCGGTTTTCTGTATCTCGTAAGCATCTACAAGAGTCTGGGTAGGACAGTTGCCACCATTACCATTCTCCAGGCCACGTGGATAGTTATAGTACTCGAAAGCATTCATAGCACCCATACGGATAGCGAAGATGAGCTCCTTTGCTTGCCAGTTGTTGGCCCCCCACAGGTCTGAATACTTACCTAGCTGCACACCATTTGCCAAACAAGCATCGATAACAGCCTTGCTGGCTAGAGCTGCCTGATGGTAAAGTTCTTTGTCGTTATTGGTATTGAAGAGAGGACTTGCCTCATAAAGCAAGGTACGAGCCTTCAAAGCCAAGACAGCAAGTTTGCCTACGCGTCCCGTCTCGTTAGCAGCAGCATCATCACCCAACTTTGAGTAATCCACTGGCAACTTATCTGCAATTGCATCACATTCCTTTACTACGAAGTCCAACACCTCTTTGGCAGGAGTACGAGGAAGTGCATTAGCCTCATCCTCAGTCAGCACCTCTGTAGTGAAAGGTACATCGCCGAACTTTTCCACTGCCGTGAAGTAGAAGTAAGCACGAAGGAAGCGAGCCTCATACTGGTAGCGATTGAAGCGTAACATCTGGGCATCATAATCCTTATTGAACTTATAGTCAGAGAAATCACATTCATCCATGTGAGCCAAGAAATAGTTGGCCTGACGGATAGCAAAGTAATTGTTGCTCCAGTCATCCATGGCATTCAATGCACTCCAAGAGCCATTGGTGAAATTCTGTACGCTACCATTTTTCCAAGAGTATTCAGCCTCATCACAAGCTGATGCAAGCATACCCTTACTGTATGGCGCAAAGCCATCCTTTAAGAAGCCATAGATGTTGGTTATGAAGCCGGCTGTATTATCGAAATTGGTAAATACATATTTGCTATCATAATCGGTATATTCATGATAATCCATTTCATCACCGCAAGATGCGAGCAATGCCAAGCAAACCATGCTACCCAATATATTCTTTATTTTCATTGTCGTATTCTTTTAAAGTTGATGATTAGAAACCAAGCACAAGTCCGAGAGATACCGAACGGTTCACTGGATAGTTGGCGCCGTAGCACTCAGGATCCAACTCCTTGATATGGTCGAAGCAGAGCAAGTCTACACCGCGAACATACAACTTGGCATTGTTGATATACTTAGTTGCTGCCAACAGAGTCTTAGGGAAGTTATAGTAAACCTCGATGTTTCTCAACTTGAGGAATGAACGGTCTGCCAACCAGATAGAATTGTAACGATAGTTGTTCTCATTGGTCTCTGCGGTCAAGCGAGGGAACTTAGCGGTCTCTGCTGTGGCAGGAGTCCAACGGTTATCGAAGTAGTACTGACCGATGTTGGTGTTGTTGACCAATGGCTTGTACATAGACTGGGTATCCAAGTAAGCAGAATAGTTGGCTGCGCCCTGGAAGGTGGCCGTAAAGCCAAGTCCCTTATATTCTAATCCGAGGTTGAAAGAGTAGTAAATCTCTGGACAAGTAGTATTATAGCCCATCTTTACCACATCGTCCTCATTGATGATTCCATCACCGTTCTGGTCTTTATACTTGATGTCGCCAGGCTTTACCTCAGAGAACTGCTGTGCAGGACTGTTATCGATGTCAGCTTGGTCCTTGAAGAAACCTACAGCCTGCAAGCCGAAAATCTGACCAACAGGGTTGCCTGTACGCTTCAAGTAGTCGTAAGAGCGAGGCTCTTCATATTCTTCCTTAATCTTATTCTTTGACAAGGTGTAGTTCACACCTGCCGTCAACTTCAAATCCTTGGCTATCTCCTTAGCATAGTTGGCACCAAGTTCTACGCCCCAGCTATCTACAATACCACCATTGATATAACGGTTTCTTGTACCGATAACAGAAGAAACTTTACCACCAGCTTCAACCCACTGGCGATCACGACGCTGATAGTAGCCGTCCACTGTCAAGTTCAAACCATCCAAGACTGTTGCATCCAAACCGATGTTGTACTTGCTGGCACGCTCTGCCATCACATTAGTAGAAGGCAAGCGACCTTCTTCCCAACCATTTGCAAAAGTGTTGTTGTTGTCTTTACCTATAATATAAATATTGCCACCAGTAAATTTCTGGTTCCAATAGCTTTCCGCTGGGATATAATCGAGATTAATAATTCCCCAAGATGCACGAAGCTTCAAGAAGTCGACGAACGATACATTCTGCATAAAGTTCTCTTTGCTGAGTACCCAAGCAGCGGATACTGTTGGAGAGAAGTTGGTACGATGACCAGGAGCCAACTTGTTGGATGAAGCCAAAGACAAGGATACATCTGCCAAGTATCTCTCCTTGTAACCATAGTGGTTGTAGAGAGTGGCTGTGGTACGATACTGGGTATTGTTCTGCCCATTCCAGTTGCGATACTCATAATTCCACATCAATACAGAGCTGATGCTATGGTTACCGAAGGTATGGTCATAGTTGGCACCAACGCCGAAGTTGAAGTTCTTATTCTGCCAGTCGAGTTTACTGTCACCAGACATCTCACCATCCTTGCCTCCTACATAGTTTCCCATACCATATTTGTATTCCTTAGTATGATTCTCCCAGTAAGCAGCAATGTTATCATAGGCGATACGAGTCCATACACTCAAGCCATCTGTAACGGCAGAAAGATCCTGGCTCAGCGTCATATCGGCAAAGAGAGAACGGGTATGAGCCTTGCTGTAAGCACGACCTTCTGTCAATGCCACAGGATTGTAATATCCAGTCCATGTTGCATTACCACCCCAGAGACCATTTTCGGTCTTGATAGGGAAAGCAGCAGCAGGAACAGTATAAATCTTACCCCAAAGATTATCACTGCTCAAACCTGGGCGAGATGCCTCCATCAAGACTCCGTTCAAGTTGGTCTGCAACTTGGTAGTTGAAGTTAAGTCTATGTCTAGGTTGGTACGGATGCTACCCTTGGAATACTTATTCTGGGTAGAATAACCAGAATTCTCCTTTGGATGAGCAATGAAACCGAGATTGCTGATGAGATTCACATTGGTATAATAGCGAAGACGCTCGCCACCACCACGGAAAGTCAAGTTATAAATGTCACTGGAACCATTATTCTTGAAAGTCTCGCCAATCCAGTCTACGTTTGGATAGAGGTATGGATTGCTTCCATCCTTAAAATAACCTAGCTCCTCGTCGGTATAACGAGGTGACTTACCATCGCTCACGTATGCCTCGTTCAAACCGAGAGCATAGTCGTAGGCATTCACGAACTTAGGACGACGAGCCTCCCAATTGAATGTATGGTCGTAAGTAAACTTGATTTCATTGGTCTTATACTTACCACGCTTTGTTACGATGTTTACCACACCATTAGCTCCCTTGTAACCATAGAGAGCTGTGGCAGCAGCATCCTTCAATACGTACACGTTCTCCACTTCCTCTGGCGAAAGATAAGTGATGTTGCGCTCGATACCATCTATCAAGATGAGCGGAGAAGAGCCGTTCAAGCCTTGCAAACCACGCACATAGAAGGAAGGCTCGTAAGAAGCGTAGTCGCCAGCACCCTGAAGGGCTGTCAAGCCGAGCACACTACCACTGAGCAATGAGTTGCCAATATTCTTGGAAGAACGCTTATTGAACTCATCATTGGAAGCACTTGCAACAGATACTGTAGATTCCTCTACATTCTGCTTGATGCCAAAGCCAATCTCCACAGGACGAGAAGCATAGTCCATCACCACCTTTATCTCCTTGCTGCCATTGAGGGCTACAGTCTTCTTCGACTGGTCAGGAGCATCAATAATCAACTTATCGTTGGCATTGGCACCTATCTCGAAGGCACCATCCTTATCGGTATAAGCCTTGATGAGCTTATTATTCAGGATTTCTACCAAGGCACCAGACACTGGGTTTCCCAACTTATCGACTACCACACCTGTGACATTGCCATTCTGAGCGAATGCAGAGATGCTAGCCAAAAGTACCGAGGCAAATAATATATGTCGTTTCATATCTTATATTCTTTAATATTATGATAAGATTCGTTATTTAATACCTTTCTTCAGAAATTACCATCCAGGGTTCTGAGTCAAACCATAGTTCTTGTTGATTTCAGTTGGAGGGAATGCAGAGAGAAACCACTTGTTGTCCCAGTTGCTCCACCAAGAACGACGAACATTCTGGATTTCAAACTTCTCATATCTGTAATGAGTAGGGAAGTCCTTTTCATAGCCATCCTCCTTTTCCTTCTTGCCATACCACTGGAAGTTGTAGTCTTTGCCATCCTTCTGGCGATACATACGAAGTCCATGCAACTGCTTCTGGAAGATGTCTGAGCGACGATAACGAATCAAGTCGAAGAAGCGGGTCTCCTCGAAGCCAAGTTCTACAGCACGCTCCTTCATGATGGCATCAAGCACGGTCTGCTTGTCGCCCCAGTTCTTGGAAGAATCAGACTCCTTCAAGCCTTTCAAACCTACACGGGCACGAATCAAGTTCACATCCTCAATAGCCTTGTCGAGCTGATTGTTCTGCGCCAAAGCCTCTGCATAGATGAGATAAACCTCTGCCAAACGAACGTATGGCCATACATGAACTCGGTTTGTCTCGCCATTGAAATAGAACTTGTTGTTGGCTAAGCCTGTCGCAAACTGACCAGACTCCGATGCACCAGCACCCTTACCGCCATCTGTACCTTCTACCCAGTTCTCATAACGGCGACCACTATAGTTACCATTATCATTCATAGTTTTCTGTACACCATTCACAATCATGGTCTCATAGAGACGAGGATCACGAGTCAACTCGAAGTCCTTGTTTGGATTGACAAACATAGTGTCAGGATCGCCCTTCAAGGTCTCATCCAGATTGAATGGCTTACCATCCTTCCAGTCAAACATCTCCATGAACTCCTCTGTTGGGGTATAACCACCATTGGCGTTCCACTCGCTTACGAAGAGGTAGTTGTGACCGCCAAAGGCATTGTCTGTCCACCAGTTACCGTTGTAACGAACACGAGTGCCCATCAGCATCTCGGTGGTACCACGCTTAGAGTAAGCGGCACGGAAAGCAGCACGATACTGACCAGATGTGGTACCCTCAGACTGTACCAATTTATAATAGCCCTCGACACCAAGGTCCTGGAAGAACTTCTCACAAGCTGTCAAACATCTCTTCCAACGCTCGTCACTGTAGTCACCATACCAAGTCTGATGCTTCTGATTAGCCTCATCAGCCTCAGAACCTGCATAAGGAGTAGCACTATTAAATAAAGGTGAAGCTGCAAACAAGAGAATCTTGCATTTCAAAGCCTCAGCGGCAGCCTTGGTAAAACGACCATCCCAAGCCTCTTCTACGGTCCAAGGCAAGTTTGGTGCAGCCTCATCAAGAAGACCTACCATAAAGTCTACAGTTTCCTCTACCGTACCACGAGGCACCTCATAAGTAGCATCGGTGCCAGAATAAGAGTTCTTCACGATAGGCAGACCACCATAATGGCGGAACATATCGAAATAACGAGAAGCGATAATACACTTAGCCTCTGCTTTTAAACGATTCTTCTCACTTTCCTCCATATCTGGAGTTTTATCCACATTCTCTAAGAAGATGTATGCTGAACGTACGCCTTCCCATACGCGTTCGTTGGTATAGCCAAACTTACCACGGTCGCCTGGAACGTATGCGCCAGGGTAGTAGAGGCGGTTAACATCATCCCAAGAGTTGTGGCTGTGCCAGCAGTCAGACAAAGTCTCGAAAACACCAGTGTTCATCTTAACAGCTACACCACCATCCCAATAATAAGGGATACCATAATACATGTAGGCATAAGTTCTCCAAAGGAACTCACGAGTATATTCAGCATTGTTGAAAATGGTGTCCTTGGTAACATCACCGCCTGGGGCTTTCTCCAAGAAGGAGTCACCAAACTTCCAATCATCTACACAACTAGTAAATATGGAAGACAATGCAAATGCAAAGAATGCACCTATTAATATCTTATTTAGTTTCATAATAATCTATATTTTTATTAGAATCCAACTTTCAAACTCAAAGAGAATGATCTTGTCAATGGATAGGATGGACGAGAACTTGTACGAGACTCTGGGTCACCCCATTGGAAGTCTGTGATGGTAAAGAGGTTGTAGCCACTCAAAGCCAATGTCAAGTCGTTCATCTTAATCTTCTTCATGAATGGGAAGTCGAAATGATAAGCTATCTGTGCATTCTTCAAACGCAAGTATGAAGCATTCACCTCATAGAGGGTTGAACCTGCATAGTTGTTCTTAGCTCCACTCATGGTAGCACGAGGGTACTTGGCGTTAGGGTCAGGATTATCAGGAGTCCATGTATGGTCGTACTGATACTTCAGCAAGCCCTTCTGTCCTGTATCACCCAACGGCTGGCGGAAGGTCTCGTCGAGCATACGGCTCACATTCCAAGCACCTGTCCACTGAGTACTTACCTCCAAGTTCTTCCAACGGAAACCGATATTGAAACCGATGACATACTCAGGGTCGTCTGTATGGCCCAGCTCGTATGAGGCATCGTTGGAGTCGATGACACCATCGCCATTCAAGTCTACATACACCGCATCACCATTCTGTATCTGGCTAGAACCATACTGAGGTAGTTTGGTGCCATATTGTGCCATATACTCTTCTTCTGCTGTGTCGCTATAAAGTCCCCAATACTTAAAAATGCTACGACTGCCGATACGGTGTCCCTTCTTGTACATCCAAGAGTAGTTCTGTGGAGCCTCATAGAGTTCCTTGATTTCGTTTTGGTTGTAAGACAAGTTGCCCTCTACCCAATAGCTGAAGTCCTTACCTATCTTATCATTCCACTTGAGGGAAACTTCATAACCCCAACTGTTCACCTCTCCGAGGTTGGCTGCAGGCAATGTGAAACCGAGAAAACCAGGAGCCACGGCACTAGACACGAGAATATCCTTACGATGCTCGTAGTAGTAATCGAAGGTTGCCTTCAATCGATTGTTCAAGATATTCAAGTCTACACCATAGTCTTGCTTGAAAGACTTTTCCCATGTCACATCAGGATTGTGCTTAGCCGACTCGTATGCACCAGAAGCAAAATTACCACTGTTTACACCGAAGTTGTAACCTTTGCCAAATCCGTATGGGTCGTCGGTATACATGAAACGAGAACCACCAATCTTGTCGTTACCGACAAGACCCCAAGATGCACGAAGCTTGAAATAGTCCACCACTTTGCGCAAAGGCTTGAAAAAAGGCTCCTCGCTGACAATCCATCCTACAGAACCAGCAGGGAAGAAACCATATCGATTGTTCTTGGCAAAGTTCTCGGAGCCATTGTAGCCCACATTGAACTCAGCCATATAGCGGTTGTTCCAGTCGTAGGTGACACGACCTACCAAACCAACATATCCTGAAGGGATAGAAGAATAGGTAGATGGATAATATGTCTTACTCTGGTTGTAAAGAGCAAGTGCACCTACATGATGCAATCCGAAATTGCGATTATAGTTCAGACTCGTCTCAAAGTACCAGTTGCGTCCCTTGCCGAAGCCTTCAGAATATCCAAGTTGGGTATCATTGCCGTGCTTACGATATTCAAGAGTTCCATCAGGTTGGGTAACTGGAGTATAATAAGCGGCAGAAGCACCACGCTGCTTGGTAACAGAATAATCACTATTATAAGAACCCTTCAACTTGAACGACAAACCCTTGGTAATCATGTCGAGTTTCTGGTTCAACACGATGTCGGCGTTCAAGGTATTGGTGTTTTTTGACATGTAACCCAAACCATAGTAAGCACCGAGACCACTGGCACCGATGAATGGCATGTTGTCGCTATCATAGTCGGTAGATGCCATCACATACTTACCGTTCACGATACCCGGGCTAGAGAATGGGGTTGCCCAATAAAGATGACGGAACAACTGGTTGTTGTCCTCACCAGAGTATGGGGTATTCTTCGTATCAACACGCCCCCCCAGGTTTACACTGATGGTAGTGGTCTTGGTAACATCGAAGTCCAAGTTGGCACGATAGTTGAAGCGCTTGTACTTGAAGTTGAAGTCGTAAGGCAAAGCCTGCTGCTTGAAGAGACCATCCTGTGTGAAAGCACCTACAGAAACGAAGTAGCGCATACGCTCAGTACCACCAGAGATATTCACATTATGCTGTGTCTGGATGGCATGATCCTTGAAACAGTAGTCTATCCAGTCGGTATCAGGATACTTGATAGGATCAGAGTGATTCTTAAGTTTCTGAAGAACAGTAGGAGAGAAGAATGCGCTCTCATCGGTTACGCCATCATTCTTCTTCATCTGGTTATAATAAGTAGCATACTCATAGGCGTTAGCCAACTTAATCATATTAGTAGGCATTACCACGCTCATAGAAGTTGTGGCAGAGATGTGAGCCTTACCCTCCTTACCACGCTTGGTAGTAACGAGGATTACACCGTTGGCACCACGCACACCGAATACGGCTGTGGCTGATGCATCCTTCAATACGGTAATGCTCTCGATTTCGCTTGGGTCGATGTCGTTGAAGTCACGCTCTACACCATCCACCTGAATCAATGGAGATGAATTGTTGGTAGTAGCCTGACCACGTACCAGGATCGTTGCAGCATCAGCTCCCGGCTCACCGGAATACTGTACAGAAGAAAGACCTGGAACTACACCAGAAAGCATATTGTTGATGGAACCGGTAGGAACCTTGGTCAGCTCGCTACCATTGATATTAGAGATAGCACCCGTTACAGTTACCTTCTTCTGTACACCGTAAGCCACAACCTGCACATCTTTCAACACCTGGGAATCGTCCTCAAGAGTGACAGCAAGGGCACCACGTCCCACCTTTACAGTCTTTGGCTTGCAGCCTACATAAGTAATCTGCAAAGATTGTCCACTTTTGGCATTAATCTTGAAGTTACCATCAAAATCGGTAACTGTCGCAATCTTAGTGCCAACTACACGTACGGTAGCACCTATGATAGGTTCTCCCGATGCGTCTTTTACTACACCTTCCACATCATTGCCCTGCTGAACAGCCTGGATGCTGTTCTCTACAGCCAGCAACTCCTGTGGCAGCAAAGTCAGTCCAGCCGACATTGCCATCATGAAAAAGAGGCTTCTTGACGAAGTTTTCAGATCGACTTTTTTCATTAGTTGCAAAAATTCGTTAGTTATATACGTTTTGTTTATTCTGGGTGCAAAATTCGGTCTTTTTTGTTAATATAAGGAGAAAATATCGATATTCATAGGGAACATATCGTTAAAAACTACTTATTTTTGTCCTTTTTACTAAAAATTCTATAACTTTGTAGCAAAAATTAAGAATATAGATAAAACAGATAAAAGACATGAAAACAACTATCATTCACATCCTTATCGGTCTGATATGCTTTGTCTCCCAGATCAAAGCACAGAATTTTCCATTCCGTTATCTCCCTCCTATTACCATTGCGCCTACCGAAGAGGCAAGCTGCATGTTCTTCGACAAGGAAGGCATGATGTGGGTGGGAACCAATGCCGGAGTGAAATCATACGATGGCTATCATGTGAAAACCTACAAGACGAATGCTTACCAGCCTGGCATCCTGCCCAACAATACCATCCGTTCCATAGCCGAAGATCATCAGGATAATCTCTGGCTGGGAACTCGCAACGGTCTGGTAAGAATGAACAAACGTACCGGAAAGTTCAAGACTTTCTTCCTGCCAGATGAATCTCAGCGCATCATCTATACCCTTTTCGTATCAAAAGATGGAACTTTATGGATTGGAACTGATGGCGGACTTTCCTACTTCAATTCCAAGACAGAGACGTTCTATACCTATAATAATAAGAATACATGGCTCATTGACGCAGATGGCAGCAAAAACAGAATAACCAACTATAGCGTGAAAGCCATCATAGAAGACAGAAACGGCGACCTGCTCATCGGCACCTGGTCGGCAGGACTCATGCGCTTCCGCCGTGGAAGCAACACCTTCTATCGCTATCCACAACTCAACGCCACCAATTCCGCCTACTCCCTCTTCCTCGACAAGCACAACCATCTGTGGGTGGGAACCTGGGGATACGGTGTTGTGCGTCTGGACAATCCGCAGAATGTGCGACAGCCGGAAATGCATCAATACCCGTATAGCACCAACCATTTTGATACCTTCTATAAGATAGTACACGACCCTGTAACGAAAACGCTCTGGGCATGTACCAGAGAAGGTGCGTGCTATCTCGAAAAAGATATGCCTAATGCAGAATGGAAAGGATATACCTCCATCGGCAACAACCCCCTCAACTTCAACAACGATATCGCTACCGATGGCAAGGGAAACATCTGGCTCTGTACGCAGAACAACGGCATTTTGCAGGTCAACACCCAGCCTTCGCTGTTCAAGCTCTGGAATCTCGATACCAGTCATACTCATCTCACCATCAACTACGTATATTCCATACTCACTACCGATGGCGAGAATTTCTGGCTGGGATTGAATCCATACGGCATCGCCCTGCACAACCGCAAGACTGGCAAAACGCTCTTCAACCAGGAGATTCCGGGCTTTGCCGGCATCCCGTCAAGAGTCTTCACCACAAGTATCTCGGATATTGTCCAAAGAAGCAATGGAGAAATCTGGATAGCCAACAACAATTATGGCATCATCGTCAAACCTTTGGGTAAACCAGCCTATCAGATCAAGCACGAAACCCATCCATCGGTAATCAGGGAAGATTTCGTCAACACCTTCTTCGAATCGGGAGATAAAACTCTGTGGATAGGACAGCGCAATGGTCTGAGCATCGTAACCCCAGATAATCAGAGCCATCTGATCGCGATGAAGGAAGGTAAGAAAGACTTGACTTCATGCGACATCCGCCATATCTCGCAAGACAAGAAGGGAAATATCTGGCTTGCTACCGATAATGAAGGCATCATCCGTATATCAGGTAATGCCAGGAATCCAAAGTCATTGAAATACAAGCAGTATAATCCTGACCATCACAATTTCGCCATCGATGATGCCACTGCCTGCCTTGAAGACTCGAGAGGAAGACTTTGGGCAATCTCAAACAGTGGCGGACTCTTCCTATATAATAAGGTGGAAGACCTTTTTGAACCAAAGAACCATGAATATCATCTGCCGGGCGACCGTGTGCTCACCATCAAGGAAGATGAGAGGGGCAATCTCTGGCTCACCACCGACTATGCCCTCGTGAACATCATCTGGGGCAATGACAGCGAAAAACCGCAGGACATCACCTACTTTACCAGCGAGGACGGCATAGGAAATGTTCTCTTCTCGCCAAATACGGCATGCAGATATGGCAAGGAGCTCTTCTTCGGAAGCCGGACCAGCTTCTTCTCGTTCATGCCGTCCATGAAGGTTAAACTAAAAGGAAATAGAAGTCCGAAACTGGTGATAACAGACATCATCATTGATGACCAGCCTTTCGATCAGCTCGATTCTATCGACAAGGAAGAGATTTCGAAAGAAATGCCTGCCTATACCCGCAAAATCACGATACCGGAAAGGGTGAAGAAATTCTCTGCAGAATTTTCTCTGCTCACCTACGGTAATACAGAGAAAAACGTATATGCCTACCAGCTGGAAGGTTATGACGAAGACTGGCAGTACTGCGACAAAGGATTGCACAGAGCTACCTTCCAGAATCTTTCTTCCGGAACCTACCACCTGAGGGTAAAGGCTACAGACGGCTACGGCAAGTGGCAGGAACTGCCCTACACCATCACCATCAAGGTGCTGCCGCCATGGTATGCATCCAGAATAGCCTTTATGTTCTATATCCTGATGCTCATTGGCGGCATCTTTGCTACGGCACGATGGTATAAGGAGCGGGTGAAAACCAGAAACAGCCTGCAGATGGGAGTTATCCTTACCAATATCACCCACGAGCTGCTCACCCCTCTCACCGTCATCTCTGCCACCATCTACAAGCTCAAGGAAAGAGCGCCACAGTATGAGGAAGATTATCTGGTGATGGACAACAACATCAACCGCACCACCCGACTCCTTCGACAGATCCTGGAAGTGAGAAAGTCGCAGGCAGGACAACTGCATCTGCTCGTGAACCGCAGAAACCTGATTTCGTTCATAGAAGAAGCTTGCGAGAATATCCGTCCGATGGCTGAACACCAGCAGGTTACCCTATCCCTGGAGAAGCCGAAGGCTGAAGGCATGGCATGGTTTGATGCCGACAAGATGGATAAGATCATCTACAACCTGCTCTCCAACGCCATTAAATATAATAAGGTGGGAGGCAAGATTGATGTATCGCTCAGCCTCAGCAAGGAGCAGGCGGTCATCATGATTGCCGATAATGGCATCGGTATGTCGAAGGAGAAGATGAAGCATCTCTACACCCGTTTCTTCGATGGCGACTACCGCAAGCAGAACATGCCGGGAACCGGTATCGGACTGTCACTGACCCACGACCTGGTGAAACTGCATCATGGCGATATCCGCTGCGAAAGTCAGGAAGGCGAAGGCACTACCTTCACCATTACCCTGCCTATCAGAAAGAGTGCCTATGCACCAGATGAAATAGACAATTCTGACAAACCAAATGCAGTAAATCAGGAAGCCATCAGACAGGCAAGCCAGGAAACGGAGCAGGAATCCCAACCTGCTTCTGAAGACAAACCTAAGCTGGCACCTGTCCGCCAGAGCATCTTCATCAGAAAGAATGCAAGCAAGATTCTGGTGGTTGAGGACAACGAGGAATTGTTAGCCCTGATGCTGCAGGTACTGAGCAAGAACTATCATGTGTTTACGGCAAAGAACGGAAAGCAGGCAATGAACATCATCATGAAGGAGAAACTCGACCTCGTGGTGAGCGATGTGATGATGCCAATCATGGATGGTATCGAACTGACCAAGCAGCTGAAGTCTGACAAGAGTTTCTGGCAGTTGCCAATCATCCTGCTCACCGCCAAGAACAAGGAAGAGGACAAGACTGAGGCTTATGCCGTAGGAGCAGATGCCTACATCACCAAACCATTCAAGTTTGATGAACTGGAAGTCCGCATCAATGCCCTGCTTGCCAACCGCAAGAAGATGATAGAGAAGATTCAGGCAGAAGTTTCGCTCCAAACCAACACGGAGAGCGAAACACAGACTGCGTTACATTTGAGCAACCCAGATCAGGCATTCATCACTCGTGCCACAGAGGTAGTGATGCAACATCTTGCAGATGGCGATTACAACCGCGAGTCTTTTGCCAAGGATATGGTGATGAGCGAATCCACCCTATATAATAAGGTGAAAGCCACAACAGGGCAAACGGTCATTGCCTTCATCACCAGCATCCGCCTGAAGGAAGCTCAGCGCATCATCCAGTCGAACCCTAACATTCTGATCAGCGATGTGGCAACCCAGGTGGGCTTCAACACTCCGAAGTATTTCTCGAAATGCTTCAAGAAGGAGTTCGACATCTTTCCAAAGGAGTATGCTGAGAAACAGAAAAACGTCAATTAGCATGATTAGTCGTGGAAATCCATTGTTTTTCCGCACATTTCCACGACTAATAAATACGATTTCCCTATCACTATTCTGTGCGAAACGATATTTTTAGTATCTTTTCTGCCGAGATAATCTTGTTTTCGTGTAAATTTCACAAAACAATAAGCTCGTTTTCGTGTAAGATATGGTTCCATTACTATAACGCTCCGAGTCTTCACTATGGATGACTTATTCCGTATCTAAAAACTCCAAAAGCCTAGAGGAAAAAGTAATTGTTATTAGGGAAAATCTCCGTTCAAAAGTATTGAACCGCCGTTCAACACTTTTGAATGTACATTCAAAGCTTTTGAACACACATTCAACACTTTTGAACGGAGATTTTCCCTAATGACAAAAACATATTGATCGTGCAGTAAATACTATTTCCATTAGAAGAAGATAGTACTGATTTTATTCATTTTATCCATCGTATTGAATAAAATCAGTACTTTTTTATTCAATACAAATGATATATTGAATATTTTTTTGTATCTTTGCCTCGGTTTAATCAATTCATCAGAAGAGAAATGAGAACAATTATCAATAACCAGAAAAAGGAACGGGATATTCTGCTTTCCCGTCCTTACCTTACACGTCATACCCAATATGATGTGGATGAACTGTTGGCAAGTAAGCAAATCAAGTTGATAACGGGTCCTAGAAGAACAGGAAAATCGACAGAGGCTTTACTGATGCTGAAAAGCAGGAACTTTGCCTATCTGAATTTTGACGACGGCAAACTCCTGAGTGCATGGGACGATGATTTGGTTTGGGAAACACTACGTGCCGTTTATCCCGACTTTGAGTATCTTCTGCTTGATGAGGTTCAAAATCTGGATGGTTGGGATTT
>JAIINY010000351.1:0-2566 GCA_022741625.1 Prevotella sp.
TTACATCTCTTCCGTTAAATTTGTATAACTGCATCAAATTACCAATTCCATCCAGTTCTTCATCCCTCCTAGCCTGAATGTATTCCCGCCGTTTTTTGTTATACATCATCTCTTAAAAAACCGAACTCATAGAGTTAACATCCAAAAGTCATAGAGTTACGGCGAGAAAAGCATAGGGTTACGAGAAGAAAACTATAGGAAGAAAAGTTAAAAAAGCCTGATTTTGACTCCAAAACCACAGAAAAAAACAACACGGACAAATTGAATTTGTCCGTGTTTAAAAAAATAGCTATAATCTGCTCTTTTCTGCATTACCGGCTCCTGTGCCTTTGTACTTACTCTTGGTGGCATTGAAGTTATAAGATAAGCTCATACCTACACAACGCTCATAGCCATAACAGTCTTTTTCCATTACAGTATGGCTGCCATACATTGTCCATTGTTCCGTGTCGGTCTTGAACAAGTCGTTGGCATAAACGCCTATTACAAGAGCGTCGTTGAGGAACGACTTTGTGAATTTCATATCCACACGAGCAAATGACTTTGTTTTTTGCAGGTCATTAAGCCTACCCGTCTTATATCTCATATTGAGAAAAGCCTTTAGTGTAGGCGTTATGTTGAAACGATTGTTTAGACGGAAGTTGAAGCATGGCCTGTTTGACAGTTTGTTGACATCAAAACCGTCAGTACACAAGAACGACTGTGTGTAGTCTATCTCTGCCATAGGATTATACCAACCAAAACGGGGCGAAGCCACTATCGAAACATACACATCCTGACTATTATTGAAGTTGACATTGCGTAGAAAAACAATGTCTTTGCCTTGATAGAGTGTGGCTACCCACACCATCGGCTTGTCTATATAGTTGTAGCCAGCATTCAACGACAACCAGTCGTACGCCACATTCAAATCAACATTATTTGTTATACATGGACGGAGATAAGGATTTCCCCCCTCATAAGTATAGCGGTTGTCATACTGCACCTCATCTCGCAGACTGTTATAGCTTGGGCGCCGTGTCTTGCAGGTATAGGCAAGTTGCAATGCCCATTTGCCACTGTTCCATGACATAGAAGCAGAAGGAAACCAATCGGAATATCTACGACTCGGCTCAGTCTGCAATCCCCCGAAATAATAATAATCGGACTTTACATACTCGTATCTTACACTTGCATTTGCAGAGAATGCTCCAAACTTCAAACCATACTCAGCAAAGCCGGCTATGCTCTGTTCGTTAATCTTTGTATTCGATGCATCTACATATTGCTCGGCATTGGCATATTCGCCACGAATACGGGATGAAATAAATTCGGAGCCTACACTTAGTGCTCCCTTCCAAACGGGGTAAGACAAAATGAGTTTGGCAGCAGCCATGTCACTATGCTGTCTGTTACGTGTATGAACGTCGCGACTCTCAATATCTGCGCTGCTTTCTTTGATTGACATAGTCCTGCCTTTCTTTTTCCAGAAATAAGTGGCGTTGAAATCCACACCCAATTTACCAATCTTACCCACATAATAGGCGTTAGCATTATGCACCGGACTAAAGCAATCACTTATATTAGTCGCTTCGTTTACGAATGCTGTTTGCACCCCGTCTTCCATGATCTTCTGATAAGAGTCGGTCGTTCCTCCTTTGCCCGAACCATACTGATTCTCATAGCTCAATCCAAATGTATTGTCATCATCTATAGAATAAGCAAAAGCAACCTTTGCGCCAGTTCCCTTTGAGCGATACTTAATCGGTGAAGTCTGCTCTATAAATATATTCTTCGTGCCATTGATTTCGGTAGACAATACATTATCCTCACCGCCTGGTGTCGTTGTTCCCCAAAGTTCGCCAAACACTTCTGCTTTTCCTGTGCGATATGTTGACGATAGGTATTGCGAACCACCCCACCACTTGTTGAACTTTGTAGTAGTATAGTTCTCGCCACTCCATCCTTCGCCTTGACGGCGAATTGTTCTGATACGAATTACAGACTTAATCTCTGCATTGTATTTGGCACCAGGAGCGGTTACAATCTCTACATTCTTAATATTATCCGACTTCAGTTGATGAAGCTCTTTGAGATCGTTCACCTGTCGGTTGTTGATATAAATAAGCGGTGAACCTTTGGCAAACACATTCACCGTTCCATCCGAACTGACATCAACGCGAGGCATTTCGCGCAACACATCAGTTGCAGTACCAATTTTGTTAAGCTCTGAGTGCTCTATATCCACAAGCATTCCCTCTTTGCCCAACTTTATATTCTGGCGCATAGCTTTTACCTTCACGCCTTTAAGGTTTATCGTATTCTCATGCAACACGATAGTTCCTATCTTACCTATATTATATGTATTGCTTGTCGTAATATAGCCCACGCAACTAACTCTTACTATCGCCTTTCTGGCTTCGCAGGGAATCACAAACTGGCCATTCTCATTCGTCACACCTCCATTAATCAATGAAGAATCACGAACATTCAGCAGGGCTACATTGGCGAAATCTACAGGGCGACGATGCGCATCTACAATGCGGCCTATCATCTTGGTGGGAGTCTTCTGCGTACACTCCACAAA
>JAIINY010000038.1:0-16124 GCA_022741625.1 Prevotella sp.
TTATTGACGCAGGGCACGGATCTCTATACCATCATGAGGTATCTGGGGCATCAGAACATCAACACCACACAGCGATATGCACATATCACCGACCAGCAATTGTGCATTGCTACCCACCAGATAAGCAATCAGCTCAGAAACATTGCGTGCTAAGCCTGATTGCCGGGATGCACATATTGCCCCAAGGAAGCTACAGGATGTCCAGCAGCTGCGCAAAGCGGGAGATGCGGCGGAGGTTGGGATGTTCAAACTCCTCTATCTTTTCGTGCGCCCAGGTAGTATGGAAAGGGATATGGACGGCAGAGGCTCCGATTTTCAATGCCGGCGCAATATCGCTCTTAAAACTGTTGCCCACCATGAGCAGTTCTTCAGGCTTCACTTCCATCTCCCTGCAAAGACGACGGTAAGCCTCGGGCTTCTTATCGCTCACGATACTTACCACATCAAAATAGCGCTGCAGCCCCGAACGCCACAACTTATTCTCCTGATCCATCAGTTCTCCCTTGGTAAAGACAGCTAGCCTGTATCTTCTTTCACCGGAAGAACCATCCTCCTGCCCTACTCTCATTTCACGGATGCGGGCAAGGGTAGCCTCAACACCCTCCAGCGGTTTGGCATCAAGATGCAGGAGACTCTTGCCAAGATCCAGAATCTGAGCAATGACATTCGCCTCTACCTTGCCATGACTCACCCTGATGGCATTTTCTACCAGCGAAAGGGTGAAAGCCTTGCAGCCATATCCCAAGTCTGCCATATTCCGGCTCTCTGTTTCAAAGAGGGCAGCAGAAATCTCCTTCTCCTTGCCATAAGCAGAAAGAAGCTCGCAATATTCATGCTCTACATCCTCGAAGTAATTCTGCAATGCCCAGAGCGTATCGTCGGCATCGAAGGCTATCGCCCTGATATCTTTCAGTTTTTCCATTCTATGATTTCTTATACATTATTATATGCTACTTTGCCTTAAAAACGAGTGCAAAGATAATGCTTTCTTTCTAAAAAATCGAAGAAAAATCGTTTTTAATAGGATTGTAACATCTGTTTAAATCACCTGTAACATCCCTTACGTATCTTTGCAGCCGAAATGAAGGGGGAATTTAGGATAACCCAGAAAGGGGGGAAAGGATTTCCCTACTCATTACAGATGAGATAATAAACAATAAACATTAATATAATAATGAGTACGATTTATCTTTGTATCGTGATCTTCCTGCTCTGTCTGGCAGTGTTTGATCTCTTCGTGGGAGTCAGCAACGATGCTGTCAACTTCCTGCAATCTGCCATCGGAGCTAAGGTGGCTAAGTTTCGCACTGTACTGATTATCGCTTCCTGCGGTGTGGTACTGGGTGCCATTATGTCATCGGGAATGATGGATATCGCCCGACATGGTATCATGAGTCCAGATCACTTTACCTTCGAGGAAGTGATGACGCTCTTCCTAGCCGTGATGGTGACGGATGTGATCATCCTGGATGTGTTCAACACGCTGGGTATGCCGACATCAACCACAGTTTCGCTGGTATTCGAGCTTCTGGGAGGTGCCTTTATCCTCGCAACATTGAAGATGTACGGCGACGACAGTTTGAACTACGGTGTCTTGCTGAACAGTAACAAGGCATTGGAGGTAATTATGGGTATCTTTTCATCTGTCATCATCGCCTTCGTGTTCGGAGCCTTCGTGATGTGGCTTTCCCGTATCATCTTCACCTTCAATTACCGCAAGCATTCACGCTACAGCATCGCCATCTTTGGTGGTGTCGCCTTCACAGCCCTCTCTTACTTCATCTTCATGAAGGGATTGGGTAAGAGTCCTTACCTGCCAGCAGAATGGCGCGATTACATCGACCAGAACCTGGGCTTGCTGCTCTGCATCACTTTCATTGGTTCTGCCATCGTGATGGAGTTCCTGCATCTCTGCCGCATCAATATCTTCAAGTTTACCGTACTGATGGGTACTTTCGCCCTGGCGATGGCTTTCGCCGGCAACGACCTGGTGAACTTCATCGGTGTCCCTCTTGCAGGTCTTTCTTCTTATCAAGACTATATGGCAAATGCCAACGGTGCTACTCCAGACCAGTTTATGATGACTTCTCTGATGGACAGCGCCAAGACTACTCCAGTGTATCTTCTCGCAGCCGGTTTCGTGATGATCATCGCCATGGCAACTTCCAAGAAGGCTCAGAACGTAATCAAGACTTCAGTGGATTTGAGCCGTCAGGACGAGGGTGACGAGATGTTCGGAAGTTCTTCTGCAGCCCGCGTGATAGTACGCAACTGTCAGGCTACAGATTCTTGGTTGAAGCAGTTTATGCCAAAGGCTTTGATGAACTGGATCAACAGCCGTTTCGACAAGAACGACGTAGAGTTGGAAGAGAGCGCTGCCTTCGACGTGGTTCGTGCAGCCGTAAACCTGGTATTGGCAAGTATGCTTATCACCATCGGTACCAACTTGAAATTGCCTCTCTCCACCACCTACGTTACCTTTATGGTGGCTATGGGTTCTTCACTTGCCGATAGAGCTTGGAGCCGTGAGAGTGCCGTGTTCCGTGTTACAGGTGTATTGAGTGTGATTGGTGGATGGTTCATCACAGCCGGTGTGGCTTTCGCTGCCTGCGCCATCGTTTGTATCATCATGCACTTCGGCGGTATAGGTATCCAGTCCTGCTTCATGGCATTGGTTATATTCCTACTCATCCGCAGCAACATCCAGTACAACAAGAAGGCTAAGGAGGAGAGCAAGAGCAGCACCTTCCAGCTGATGATGCGCTCACACGACCCAGAGATTGTATGGGATCTGCTTCGCCGTCAGGTATCCCGCACCCAGAGTTTCGTCTGCCACTTTGCACTCAACGAGTTCAACCAAATCATAGATGGTCTTGCCAACGAGAATCCTAAGTATCTCCGTCATGCCAACAAGGACTTGAAGAAGGAGCAGGATATGCTGAAGAAGTTCCGTCGCCAGGAGATGCTCGGTTTGAAGAAATCGCCTATGGAGATTGCCATTGAGCGCAACACCTGGTTCCATCTGGGAGCCAACAGCAACCAGCAGTTCATCTACTCTCTGCGCCGTATGCTCGACCCAATCAAAGAGCATGTGGACAACAACTTCAACCCACTCCCTGCAGAATACACCAAGGAGTTTGCTCCTGTACGCCAGAAGATCAACGACCTGATGCGTATGAGCTGCGAGCAGATTGAGACTAGCCGCTACGAGAACTACCGCGAGATTCTCGCCGAGGCAGATGCCTGCAAGGATGAGCTCAGCGTACTTCGCAAGAAGCATATCGACCGCATCCAGCATCTTTCTGATAATTCTCTGATGCAGATTTCGCTGGTTTACCTGAATGTACTTCAGGAGAGCCAGGAGTTCCTGAGCGTGATGAGACACCAGCTCAGAGCAGCCAAGAAGTTTATGGAGAAATAAAAGATGAAAGACATAAGGTAGCAACCTATGGTATAACAACAATATATCAATTCATTATCAAAAGAGGAACCCTCGTTTTTTTGAGGATTCCTCTTTTTTTGATTATCTCTATCGTCGAATCTATAATTACTTTGTATTTAAAGTCATTGGATATTCAAAAGACCAGATATCCGCACCATCAACAACATCTACCAGCATACGGCAATTGTCTTTTCTTTGCCCTATCTGCTTTATATTCCCCCTCTTTACCATAGACAATCCCATAGGTTTATAATATGTACCTTTAGAGACTGCAGCTTTTTTATTTCCAAAACGGGTTTTTACATAAATAGCCCCTTCCAATGCTCCATGCACGTATGCTAGAGTTTCCCATGGTTTGAGCAGCTTCACAGATTCTATTTCCAAAGCAGGCATTTCAAGAACAGACTCTATTTCGTAATCTTGGCGAGTTCCATCCACCAACAACACCAGAGATGAGCCATTCAATGCAGAGTTTCCTCTAGTAGATTGCAAAGAAAATCTCTTTTCAGCTTTTACGTCACTGTTATACAATACCCTTACTCCTGGCATAGATCTTAAAATATCCAACAGAGTTTGGTAATTGTGTCGTTCAATATGATCGTGATCCACGTAATTCACGCCATAAAATTCTGCGGATGTCATAGGCTTTTCTCTACGATATTTAGCTTTGACTACAACTTCCGGCAAATATTGGTCTTTAAATTTTCCTTTTTTGGCGCCACTTTCATCAATACTAAAAATACGATTCGTTCCTGACTCAATCAGATGAAAAGCTGGAGGAAAAGTCATATCTTCAAAATGAATAGCAGCATTGACTGGTTGCTCCCGTACATTTACAGGCTGCAGAAAAAAGGTATCTCCATCCTCAAAGTCATCAACAGCCATTCTAAATCTACCTTTTTTATCTACCGGTGCGTCATACACCAAGGCATTCCTTGTATTATAGGCAACAACCTTTCCTCCTCTTAGCATCAAGTCATCTATAGATATAACCTTTCCAATAATGAGCATATTTTCCTCTGGTAGATGAGTATATATGGCAGAATCTTTCAAGAGGGCCTCAGAAAGTTCAAATCGCTTAAATCTAGCAGTATTCATCCATGCCTGCAAATCGGCAAAGCGAAAAGAGGTTCTTTTCTGAAATACTTTTTTGGGAAAAGGCAATGGCGAATTATAATCCGACAAATACAACAAATCACTTTCTGCATGAGAAACCCATTTGTCGCTATCAGAAACAAAGCGTATGGACTCATACCTATTGCCAGCTAATACAACCGTATCATTGGAAAAGGTTCTTTGAGCTTCATTTATCAACGAATCTACATATTGCGGATATTGATACTTACAGACAATACTCGTTTCTGATAAAATCTGATGATTCTTATCTGTCAGAAACAGAGTTATGATTTTAGGGCTATTCGTAAGAAGCACAACCCCACTCTCACCAAACTTATCAATCTTACAAACACCATTTTCCCTACTGAACAAATAAAGTTCAGTATTATCCAACCTACCTTTTGCATTCAAGACTTCATAAAATAACTTATTACCATTCACAGAGCATTGCACTTTCATTTTCTTGTCGTCAGCAAAAGGCAGCAGGATCCTTTTATCCTTTCCAGAAATGTTAACAGACAAACTATATCTTTTACCCATTAATGGAATAAAATGAAAGACTGTAAATCCAGAAATAGAAGTTTTGACAGAACTAATTGTATCACCAGCTTCATTAAGCAGAGCTACCGGTAAGGATTCCAAGGGTTCACCTTGAGAGTTAAAAAAGGATGCAGTAACCTCCTGTATTCTATTAGGGCACAAAACTCCTGCCGTCGGATAAATATAACAAGAAACTTCATCATTATCCAAAGATTTGAGAGATGAAGGCTTGCTTCCGATATAAACTGGTTGATACGCAAAACTTTCAGAAGAAAAATTTCTCATCAGATTGGTATAAGAGCGTAAATAATAGGAGCCAGAATAAATTCGTTCCGTAGGAATTCGTGCCCAAAATATTCCTCCCTTTTTACAATCCACCCTCTGTCGAACCAAAACAGAATCCTGACTGTTCAAGAGTTCTATATATAGATAATTACTATAAGGTAAGAAACGATTAGCAGCCAGACAAGTCACAATGCCATTTACCTCCAATGTATCCCCTGGATTCCATTCCGTCTTTCCTAATTCCAAATGAATCTGTTCTGTTCTAAAATCCTTTGGAAGCTGAGCAAAGCCAAAAGAACACCATAAACCCAATAAAGACAATATAAAAACAACTCGCATAGGCAATTACATTAGTTTATTCCATAACTATCAAATCAATAATGCAAAGAATTACTCCACACTTATTATTCAAACAAAAATAGGAAAAAAAGCACATACCTCAAAAACTTAAGAATAAACATTAACCATAATTAGCAGGTATTAACCGAAATTACATAGAATTCTGTCATTCTAGGACATTTTGACACCTTTTACCGACGTTTTGACAGAAGTTTGCACTTTGGTACGGGGATTGCAAAAAGAGAGTGTGTAAGCGGATCAGTAATTCGCTACACAATATTAAATAATAACGAATAATAATAAATAAAAATAGAATCGGAGGTTAAGATTATGATGTACAGAAATTCTTGGATACCAGAGGTATTTAACGGACTCTTCAACGAGGGTAATATGCAGAAGGCTAATACTACAGCCCCTGCCATCAACGTCAAGGAGTCTTTGACAAAATATACAGTAGAACTTGCAGCCCCAGGAATGCGCAAGGACGACTTTGAGGTAAATCTCAATGAGAATGGCGATCTCCACATCAAGATGGAGAACAAGCATCAGCCTGAGCAGGAGGAGCACGTTTATCTACGTCGCGAGTTCTCATACGCTAAGTTTGAGCAGACCCTGATTCTCCCAGACGATGTCAACAAGGAGAAGATTTCTGCCAGCGTAGCTGACGGTGTGCTCACCATCCAGTTGCCTAAAATGCAGCAGGAGGAGCAGAAGATTGCACGCCAGATTTCAATAGGATAAGTGTTTTTGGTTAGTTTTTCATAAGCAGATTGTTTAGTTAGGTTTTGGTTGAATAGATTGTTTAGTTTAGGTTAGATTGTTTAGTTAGGTTTAATTGTTAGATAAGTTAGGTTTAGTTAATACATATCGCCCTAAGTGCTAGTGATAGTACTTGGGGCTTTTTTTATGCAAAAAAACGGGTAAAGATTTGGCAGTTAGAGAGAAATGTTGTAATTTTGCAGCCCGAATTAAAAAAGTTAGTATAATCCGAGTGCTTGGTAAACCTCGTAAAAAACAAGAAAATGGAAAAGAAAACAACTCAAGTGAGTGTGCTGTTCATGCTTTTCAGCATCCTCTTCTGCGTTTGTCTCATTGCGGCAAACGTGCTCGAAACAAAGCAAATCGCCGTTGGTCCCATCTCTTTGACCGGCGGTCTGATCGTGTTCCCGGTAAGTTACATCATCAACGATGTGGTATGCGAAGTATGGGGCTACCAGAAAGCCCGTCTTCTCATCTGGACCGGCTTCGCCATGAATTTCTTCTTCGTAACCCTGGGTGCCATCTGCGACTGGATTCCTGCCGCTCCCTACTGGACCAACGATGCCGGATTTCATGCCATCTTCGGTCTGGCTCCCCGCATTGCAGCTGCCTCCTTCGTGGCATTCATTGTAGGTTCCTTTGCCAACGCCTACGTAATGAGCGTGATGAAGATCCGAGATGGCGGCAAGCATTTCTCAGCCCGTGCCATCTGGAGTACGGTAGCTGGCGAGAGTTGCGACAGCCTTATCTTCTTCCCTCTTGCCTTGGGCGGAATCGTTCCAACCTCAGAATTACCTTGGCTGATGCTCTGGCAGGTGGTACTGAAGACCGTGTATGAAATCATCGTGCTGCCTATCACCATCCGTGTGGTCAATGCGATTAAGAAACACGAGGGCGAGGATGTGTATGACAACAACATCTCCTACAACATCTTCAAGTTAGGGGCTATCTAGGATAAAAAGAAAGTCTTTTCAATAGAAGTTCGCCCCACAAAGTTAACATTTAACATTTAACACTTAACATTTAACATTAGAATAAAACAATGGATAGAAAAGAAGATGGGTTGAAGGCACTGGGTGCCAAGACCCAATATAGAATGGATTATGCGCCAGAGGTATTGGAGACCTTCGTGAACAAGCACCCTGGCAATGATTACTGGGTACGTTTCAACTGCCCAGAGTTTACCTCCCTCTGCCCTATCACGGGTCAGCCTGACTTTGCAGAGATTCGCATCAGCTATATTCCTGACGTGAAGATGGTAGAGAGCAAGAGCCTGAAGCTCTATCTCTTCAGTTTCCGCAACCACGGCGATTTTCACGAGGACTGCGTGAACATCATCATGAAGGACCTCATCAAGCTGATGGATCCAAAGTATATTGAGGTAACAGGTATCTTTACTCCTCGCGGCGGCATCAGCATCTGGCCTTACGCCAACTATGGCAAGCCAGGAACCAAGTATGAGAAGCTCGCAGAACAGAGATTCGCTACTCACGAATAAAAAACGAAATAAAAAAACTCGGAAGATATCGCAATGTATCTTCCGAGTTTTTTTTATGGGAACTGAGGATAATCCTCGAAGCGAGGCTTGCGCTTCTCCAGGAATGCCTTGCCGCCTTCCTGTGCCTCATCCATGGTATAATAGAGCATGGTGGCATCGCCAGCCAACTCCTGGATACCAGCCTGACCATCCAACTCGGCATTCAATCCAGCCTTGATCATACGGAGAGCCAGAGGAGAACGCTCCATCATGATTTCAGCCCACTCTACACAGGTATCCTCCAACTGATCGAGAGGAACCACCTTGTTTACCATTCCCATCTCCTCTGCCTCTTTTGCAGAATACTGCTTGCAGAGGAACCAGATTTCACGAGCCTTCTTCTGACCTACCATTCTTGCCAGATATGAAGAACCGAAACCGGCATCAAAGCTTCCCACCTTAGGACCGGTCTGACCAAAGATGGCATTCTCAGATGCGATGGTCAGGTCGCACATCACATGGAGCACATGACCGCCACCGATGGCATAACCATTTACCATGGCGATAACCGGCTTAGGCAAGCGGCGAATCTGCATCTGTACATCGAGCACGTTGAGACGAGGCACACCGTCGTTGCCTACATATCCACCTCTGCCCTTCACATGCATATCACCACCGGCGCAGAACGCCTTGTCGCCAGCACCCGTCAGGATAACCACACGAATATCCAGACAGTCACGACAGTAGTTGAAAGCCTGCGCCATCTCCCAGGTGGTCAATGGGGTGAAGGCATTGCGATAACGCTCACGATTGATTGTAATCTTAGCAATGTGATTATACTCCTCGAAGATGATTTCCTTGAAATCAAAACCTTCTATCTTTTTCCATTCTCTCATATTTGAAAACTATTATAATATTCTTCTATTACCTGATTATCTGTTTCTATATCCGTTAGCACTTCCAGGAGCATTGGTCTGTCAGACTCGGTATGGATGAGCCAATCGATGCCCTCGTGTAACGAACTCATGTCATCGGCATTCTGATAGGCAACATTCTGTGCCTGGCAGATGTGACAAGCCGAGGTACAATGCTCAGCCATCACCAGTTTCTCGCGCGCAGCACTCTCCTTCAATCCCTTGAACTTGGCAAAGATGGCTCCGCCGCCATTGTTCAAGAGCAAGATGCGAAGGCTGCCATTGAGATTCTGATTCCAGAGAGCATTCTGATCGTAGAAGAAACTCAAGTCGCCCAACACACAGAATACCTTCTGCTGGTTCTTGGCATCAGAACAATGAGACTCCGAAAGATAAATAGACAAGCCAACCGCCGAAGACAACGTTCCCTCGATACCATTCACGCCACGATTGCAATGCACATAGTAGTGGGAATAGATGCAGGCCAGACGAATCGCCATACTATTACCATAAACCAGACGGCTTTCAAGGATATCATCCTTCGGAAGAGCCTCATAAGCTGTCTGAAATGCCTTTACGGCTGCCATACTGCTGAAAGGCGGTTCGTAATCGGAGGCATGATGCTTTGCCGCCAAAAGCACATTGTCCCATTGCTCCCTATACGCATTCACATGATCTTCTGAAAAAGATTCGTACGACATCATCTCCAACGCCATCTGATCAACATCACATTGGAAGATTGTGTCAACATGCATAAAGGTATCAATGTAATCTCCATCGGCACTTGCACGCCACACCGTTGCTCCCTTCTTTGCCGCAAGACGCAGGAACTGCTTCAGTCGCTTGCTCACCAAATTACCTCCTACATAGAGTATAAAATCAGGCATATAATCTTCATCATCCCCCACCTTATACAATACCTCATCAAAATTTACCACCTTAGGATTTCCCTTGAAATCCGAGTCTAGATAATTTTCGTCCGGCAAATTCAAAGTTGTAGGTTCCACAAGCATTACAGCCCGTGAAGACAGGTATCCGATGGCACGAACTCTGGTTTGCGGATAATCTTGTCCCATTACAACCATTGGCTTTTTAGCTCTCATAAAATCCAGCATATATAAAGCATTGCTTTTAAATTCATTGCTTTGCACATGCACCACAGAATTAACTTTAGGAAGTTCTGCTACCGTAAACTGATAAAGCGGTTCAGGAATCTGTATATTAATATGTACAGGACCCACCTTTCGATACATGCAATCATAGATTGCCTCATTAACCAACCGTTCACAATACCACGCTTGCTCCTCACTGGTTACAATTGGAAGATTCACACTCTTGTTGACCATCGTTCCGAAGACGTTGGCCTGTGGCAAGGTCTGTCCATCCTGCTGTCCGATCCAAGCTTCAGGTCTATCAGCAGAAATCACGATGACAGGCAGTTTCTGATAATATGCCTCGCAGACTGCCGGATAGAGATTGAGCAATGCAGAACCGGAGGTAACACATACCGCTACCGGATCGGGAAATGGAGTAGAATCACCGAGGGCGATGCCCATAGCCACAAATCCCGCACTCCTTTCATCGGTAACAGGATAGCAGGTTATGTGTTCCATCTCATTGAAATTATGCACCATAGGAGCATTACGGCTTCCTGGGCAAACCACTACTCTTCTCACACCATGAGAAGCCAGAACTTTCGTCAGAATGTTGACATTATTGATATTACTAAACACGAGAACTAATTTATAAATAAGATTTTATAATTAATCAAAGAAAAAAACACTCCTGATGATCAGACCATCTCTGCTAAAGCAATACACGTCTGATGGTCTGCATCTTAGCTTCTGTCTCTTTCCATTCCTTTTCCATCTCGCTCTCCTTGAGCAATCCGCCACCAGCATAGAGTTCACAGGCTCCATCCGGCAGGATATTCATGCAGCGCAGAGAAACGAAGAGATGGGTCTTACCTTGCGGAGAGATAGGTCCAACAAAACCACTATAGTATTTGCGGGGCTGATGCTCATGCTGCAGGATAAACCGGCGGGCTTCCTCCTTCGGAATACCACAGACTGCAGGCGTAGGATAGAGTGCATCTATCACATCTCCCAACCTGCCTTCATCCCGCAGACGGAAACTGATATCCGTACGAAGATGATAGAGGTTTGCTGCCATCGTGGTATAAGGTCCCTTGAGCTGATAATCGTCAGCAAAAGCCTTGATGCAATCTTCGATATAATCCGTGACATACTGTTGCTCTTCCTGATTTTTATGCGACCATTCCACGCCCTCCACCGGATAATCGGCAACGGTGCGGGAAGGTTCCGCCTTCTGGGTACCCGCCAGCGACATCGTACTCATATTCCCCAGTTCTCCCTTAAGCAGAATCTCAGGAGTAGCCATCAGCCACATTCCCGACTGCGGGGTATAAACCAGGGAGACGAAGAGACGGGGATACATCCGGCACGCCTTCATGAAGAGACTTTCGAAATCCTTATCAGCAGTTCGCACAGTTGCCTTTCTAGCCAGCACAATCTTTCTGAAAGTACCTTTCTCCAATTCCTGATGAAAACATTCAAAATCTTCGGCATAGGCATCACAATCAGAAGCGTTTTCTTCCTGAGTAGAATCAGATGTTGAAATCACTTTTGCGTCAGAGATGGGCAAAAGCTTGCTTTCATCCGGATGAATGAGCAGCACAGGACAATCGCTGGACGGCGAGAAAGGAGCTATCACAAAGCCCTCCTTGCCATTCAGTTCCGCCACCGAGGAGAGCACTTCAGGCTCACCCTCCCGCTGCGCCACATAATGAGCGTGATGCAGATAAGGCAAACGATAGTATGCAAATGCGGTCATACCTTATATTTCTGTCTTTTTAGATTCTTCTTTCTTTGAGTCTTTCTTTTTTGGAGTAAACACATAGTTGGTTACCTGCACGGTACAGATCAACTCACCGGCTGTATTCTTGATGGCTACCTCCCAAGTGTGCAAGGTTCTGCCCTTGTGTACCAGTTTGGCGTATGCCGTAACCGTATCACCTTCACTCACAGCCTGTACATGCGTACCACTCACATTGATGCCCACGGCAATCTGTCCCGGGCACAAAGCCAGGGAGCCAATGCCAGCTACATTTTCGGCGAGAGCCAGAGAGGCACCTCCACTCAAGAAACCGAAAGGTTGGCGGTTGCGCTCATCCACTTTCATGGAAGCCTGAAGCGTATCAGACTCTGGGGTAGATATGAAATGCATGCCGAGGGTCTTGGAAAGACCATCGGTCTTACTGATTCTCTTTACTAATTCATCTATGTTCATCCTTCATCAAAATTTAAAGTTGGTAGTATAGGGGTATGCAAGCTATATCATCACTTAGCTCTTTACCTCATTTTCCTGCAAAAGTAATGCAAATTAAAGACAAAACAAAATAAATAAGTCTTTTTTAATCTTTTAAGCACTTTTTGCTTGGCATTGTCGGCTTTTTCCACTATCTTTGCAGCATATTGAAACAACAACAAACAATTTTATGAAAAAATTACTTCTAGGACTATTATGCACCGTTACTCTGGGAGCATACGCTAATCCGGCAGACGATCTTCTGAATCGAATCGACAAGGGGGCTGCTGCCAAGTTCAAGACCATCCTTGTAAAATCAGACAAGGATTTCTTCGAGATAGACCAGGCTGGAAATGGCAAGAATGCGACAGCATCCAAACCGGCCGGCAAAAACAATCCTATCATCATCCGTGGCAACTCTTGGGTCAATATTGCCGTGGGCATCAACTGGTATCTGAAACACCATGCCGGCATCCACATCACCTGGAACAATATGAACCAAAAATTACCAAACGTTCTTCCTGCCGTAAAACAGAAAGAGCGCCATGAAACCGACCTCAAGCTTCGCTACGATTTCAATTACTGCACCTTTTCTTATACGATGGCTTTCTGGGATTGGAATCGATGGCAGAAAGAAATAGACTGGATGGCATTGCATGGCATCAATATGCCACTGGCTGCCGTGGGCACGGAATGCGTATGGCGCAATATGCTCCTGAAACTCGGTTATTCTGAGGAAGAAGTGGGCAAGTTCATCGCCGGACCAGCCTTTCTTGCCTGGTGGGAGATGAACAACCTGGAAGGTTGGGGTGGTCCGTTGCCGCAGAACTGGTACAAGCAGCAGGAAACCCTGCAGAAAAAGATTCTTGCCAGAATGAAAGAGATGGGCATGAAACCAGTCTTACCGGGCTATTGCGGAATGGTGCCTCACAATGCCAAAAAGAGACTGGGGCTGAACGTGACGGATGCCGGCAAGTGGAACGGTTACCAGCGTCCTGCCAACCTCTCTCCTACAGATAGCAGATTTACAGAAATCGCCGACCTATATTATAAGGAACTGACCAAGCTCTACGGAAAATCTGATTTCTACTCGATGGATCCTTTCCATGAGAGTGGAGATGATGCTGCCGTGGATTATGCCAAGGCTGGACAGGCGCTGATGAGTGCGATGAAGCGTGCCAACCCAAAAGCTGTCTGGGTGGTTCAGGGATGGAACGAGACCCCTCGTCCTCAGATGATTGAAGACTTGAAGGTTGGCGACATCCTGGTACTCGACCTCTTCTCAGAATGCCGTCCGATGTTTGGCGGTCCTAGCATTCTGAAGCGGGATGGCGGTTACGGCAAGCACCAGTGGCTCTTCTGCATGCTCGAGAACTTCGGAGGCAATGTGGGACTGCATGGAAGAATGGACCAGCTGCTGAACAACTTCTATCTGGCAACAGGAAAAAAGGGAGAAAACAATCATAATAGTAAAACGCTCAAGGGTTGGGGCTTCACGATGGAAGGTTCGGAGAACAACCCGGTAATGTTTGAACTGATGAGCGAACTGCCTTGGCGTGCCGAGAAGACTACCAAGGAAGACTGGCTCAAGGAATACTGCTATGCCCGCTATGGTGTGCACGATGCAACCATCGAGAAGGCATGGGCACTCCTGGCGCAGAGCATCTACAACTGTCCGGTGGGCAACAACCAGCAGGGTACTCACGAGAGCATCTTCTGCGGTCGTCCTTCGCTCAATAACTTCCAAGTTTCCAGCTGGTCGAAGATGCGCAACTATTACGACCCGGAGGATACCCGACAGGCAGCCATTCTCTTTGCCAGTGTAGCAGACAAATACCGTGGCAACAACAACTATGAGTACGACCTGGTAGATATCTGCCGACAGGCCCTTGCCGACCAGGGACGCAAACAGTACTGGAAGACCATCGCCGACTATCAATCATTCTCCCGCAAGGAGTTTGACAAGGATGCCGACCGATTTCTGAAGATGATTCTGCTGCAGGACAAGCTGCTCGCCACCCGTCCGGAATTCCGTCTGGGACACTGGATAGAGGAAGCGCGCAACCTGGGTAAGACCGCAGCAGAGAAAGACCTCTACGAATGGAATGCCCGCGTACAGATTACCACGTGGGGCAACCGCGTCTGTGCTGATGATGGCGGCTTGCGAGATTATGGACATAAGGAATGGCAAGGATTGCTGAAGGACTTTTACTACAAGCGCTGGAGTACCTATATGAAAGCCCTCGCCAACCAGATGGCAGCTTGCACGAACATCGATTACGAAGCTTTGGGCAGTGGCAAGAATGCCGGCAAGACATCCGCAGAACTCTTCCAACTGGCATTGCCTAGTGCTCCGAAAATCGACTGGTATGCGCTGGAGGAGCCTTGGACCCTGCAGAAGAACCCATACTCATCGAAGCCAGAGGGAAATCCTGCAGACATAGCCAAGGAAGTCATTCATTTCATCAAGTAATTCATGATATTCATCAAATAATATATGAACAGATTAAAATCACTCGACGTGATGCGAGGACTCACCGTAGCCCTCATGATATTAGTAAACAATGGCGGGGGGCATAACTACAGTTTCCTGGAGCATAGCAAGTGGAATGGACTCACCCCATGCGACCTGGTCTTTCCCTTCTTCCTCTTCATGATGGGAATGTCCACCTTTCTATCTCTGAAGAAGACAGAGTTCAAGCCTTCTATCGCCATCTACAGAAAGATAATCAAGCGAACCATCCTGCTCTTCCTCATCGGTCTGGGCATCAACTGGTTTGGTATGATATGCAACGGAGGTGGGCTAGACTTTGCCCACCTCAGAATCTGGGCTGTCCTGCAGCGCATCGCCCTCTGCTACGGAGTAGTGGCAATGCTTGCCATCACCCTGAACCACCGTTACTTCATCCAAACCATCATCGGACTGATCGTCATCTATATGGGAATTCTGGTATTTGGCAACGGCTATGCATACGATGCCTCCATCAACATTCTGGCACAGGTAGATAGAAGCATCTTCGGCATCGACCATCTCTATCATAGAAGTCCGGTAGATCCCGAAGGACTGTTGAGCACGATTCCAGCCATCGCCCATACAATGATAGGATTCCTCTGCTGCAAGTACATCTCTATTGCGGGGCAGACGGTAGATTCCAAGATCAAGGTCTTGAAGGTGGCAGGTCTTGTGATGGTAGCCCTGGGATTCGGACTCTCCCTGATAGGGTTCGGAATCAACAAGTGCATCTGGAGTCCCAGCTACGTATTCGTAACCTGTGGATTCGCATCCTGGATATTGGGCATCCTGGTACAGTTTATCGACAGAAGAGGAGCTACTACCGATTCTGCTGCGACAGGCGACAGCCAGAAGAAGCCGCAGAAAGACAACATCCTGACCAGGGGATTGCTCGCCTTTGGCATGAACCCACTCTTTCTCTATGTGATGAGTGAGGCTCTCGCCATCCTCTTCGGCAGATTCGGCATCAAGGCAGATATCTTTGCCGGCATTCACAGCCTCATCACCGATGATTATGTGGCATCGCTCACCTACGCCCTCTTCTTTGTAGCCATCCACGCCGTGATGGGAGTCTGGATGTATCACAAGAAAATCTTCATCAAACTATAGGCTCGTGCAATTTTTGCATAGATAAATCACCTTATTGTATTAAAAAGCATAAAAATAGGGTGCAAGTTCGGAAAATTATTTGTATTTTTGCACCAAAATAAGAAAATATAAAGATATATCTGAATATAATATGAACATTTTAGAGTTAAGCGAACAGGAGATCGTTCGCAGACAGAGTCTTCAGACATTGCGCGAGATGGGCATCGATCCATATCCAGCAGCAGAGTTTCCAACCAACGCATTCAGCACTGATATCAAGGCAGAATTCAAGGACGAGGACGAGCCACGCCAGGTAGTTATCGC
>JAIINY010000039.1:0-16107 GCA_022741625.1 Prevotella sp.
TTCTGCTGCATGGTAATCTTTACTTGATAAACGGCAGCCTCCAGTCCGTAGAGCTTGGCAGCATAGGAAAGGGCACAACCCCACTGTCCGGCACCTGTCTCTGTAGTAACATTGGTATCACCCTCCTGCTTGCAGTAGTAGCACTGAGGAATGGCAGAGTTGATCTTATGTGAACCCAATGGTGTTACACTTTCATTCTTGAAGTAGATATGTGCTGTAGTACCCAGTGCTTCCTCCAATCCGTAGGCACGAACCAATGGTGTAGAACGGTAGAACGCATACTTTTCCTGTACATCCTCTGGAATGTCTATCCAGGCGTGCTCAGTATCAAGCTCCTGCTTAGAGCACTCCTTGTTAAAGATGTGAGACAAGTCGTCTGCACTGAGCGGCTTGTGAGTCTGTGGGTTCAACGGTGGCAAAGGCTTATTAGGCATATCTGCCTGAATGTTGTACCACTGAGTAGGGATATCCTGCTCCTGGAGAATAAACTTTTTCTGTCTCATGTATATGTTTTTATTAAATTGTTAATTCTAGCTACAAAAGTACAAATAAAAAATGAAATACAGAAATATTCCCTAGCTTTTTAACGAATTTGATGTTTTTTGAGAGTAAAATAGGAGTAATTATTAGTATGCAAGGATTATTTTATGTTTAAATGCTATTCATCATCTTTTACTTATACAAAAATATAAAGCATCAGAATCTGATAAGAGAATCAGAATTCCAATGCTTTTTTTATTGATTTCAGTTTACGCTGAAAAATTTGCAGAAGATTTACTCCTAGTCATTCACCTTGATCTGAGAAATGAAACTCAGCAGATTCTTTGCCTGTTCCACACTCTTTATGTCGCGGATGCGAAGGTAGCGCTTGTTGTTCTTTTCCTTCAAGGCACAATCCTGGATATGAGTAGTGGCATAAGCGAGTACACGGGAGAACATCTCGCTGCGATAGAACGGACTATTCACATTGCTCACAAACTGTAGCTGCATGGTACCCTGCTTGAGCATGATCTTCTCACAACCCAGCGACTTGCCCAGTCGGCGCAGACCTACCACACACATCAGCTCATCCGCCTCCCTAGGAACCGGACCGAAACGGTCGATCATCCGCTTGCGGAATTCAGCCACCTCCTCTTCACTCTGCAGATGGTCGAGTTCGCGGTAGAGCAGCATTCGCTCAGAACTACCCGGCACGTAGGTATCCGGGAAATAGGTCTCCAGATCACTCTCCACGGCACAGTCATCCACGAAATCATCGCCCGTGAGCAATTTTCCTTCATCCATCTCCTGCTGATACAGGTCGTTGAACTCCTCGTTCTTCAACTCGGTGACAGCCTGGGAGAGAATCTTCTGATAAGTCTCATAACCCAGATCTTCCATGAATCCACTCTGTTCAGAACCCAGCAGATTACCAGCACCACGAATATCCAGGTCCTGCATAGCCAGATTAAAACCGCTACCCAGGTCGCTGAAGGTTTCCAGTGCTTCCAGACGGCGACGGGATTCCGGAGTAAGACATGCCTTAGCCGGAGCTATCAGATAGCAGAAAGCCTTCTTGTTGCTACGCCCTACCCTACCTCTCATCTGATGCAGGTCGCTCAATCCGAATCGGTGGGCATCATTCACGATGATGGTATTGGCATTGGAAATATCGATTCCGTTTTCTACGATGGTAGTAGATAGGAGCAGATCATAGTCGTAATTGATGAATCCCATGATGATCTTCTCCAGTTCCTCCGGCTTCATCTGTCCATGTCCGATGGCTACGCGGCAGTCTGGCACCAGTTTCTCGATGAGCAATTTCAGTTCGGTCAATTTGGCGATACGGTCGCAGACGAAGAACACCTGACCGTTACGGCTCATCTCAAAATTGATGGCATCGGCAATCACCGTCTTGTCAAAGGTGATGACCTCAGTCTGGATAGGATAACGGTTAGGTGGCGGTGTACGCATGATACTCATATCGCGGGCTCCCATCAGCGAGAACTGCAGGGTTCTCGGAATCGGAGTAGCACTCATGGTAAGGGTATCCACATTCACCTTCAGCTGGCGAAGCTTTTCCTTGGTAGATACACCAAACTTCTGCTCCTCATCAATGATCAGCAGTCCCAGGTCGTGCCACTGTACCGACTTCGATATCAGTTTGTGGGTACCTATCAGGATATCCACCTTGCCCTCCTTCAGCTCTTCCAGAATGCGCCGGGTATCCTTAGCAGTACGGGCACGGCTCAGATATTCCAGGGAAACAGGAAGTCCCTCCAGTCGATGCTTGAAGGTCTGGTAATGCTGGTAGGCAAGCACCGTGGTAGGCACCAGCACAGCCACCTGCTTTCCATCGCAAGCCGCCTTGAAGGCAGCACGGATGGCAACCTCCGTCTTACCGAATCCCACATCTCCACACACCAGACGGTCCATCGGCCTACCGCTTTCCATGTCTTTCTTCACGTCAGCCGTAGCCTTGCTCTGGTCGGGCGTATCTTCATAAAGGAATGAAGCCTCCAGCTCATGCTGCAGATAACTGTCGGCACTATAGGCAAATCCCTTTTCACGCCGGCGTTGCGCATAGAGTTTGATCAGGTCGCGGGCGATATCCTTGATTCGCTTCTTTGCCTTCTCCTTCAAACGGTCCCAGGCACCTGTTCCCAGGGTAGAGAGGCGTGGTGGTTCACCGGTATCGCTCCGTCGGTATTTACTGATCTTATAGAGCGAGTGTATGCTCACATCCACCTTGTCGTTGTTCTTATACACGATGCGGATCATCTCCTGATAGCTGTCGCCGGTAGGCACACGCACCAGTCCGCCGAACTTTCCGATACCATAATCCACATGCACGATAAAGTCGCCATAATCCATCTCCTGCAACTCCTTCATGGTGAGCGCCATCTTTCCGGCTCTTGCCGAGTCTGAACGGAGGTTGTATTTATGGAATCGGTCGAAGATCTGGTGATCGGTAAAGAAGCAGGCATGCTTCTCATGGTCCACGAATCCCTCGTGGATGGTTTTCTCTACAGGGGTAAACCGGATCTGATACTTCTTCAGTTCCTCACTGTCGAAGATATCCTTCAGTCGTTCCTGCTGCTTCTGGCTGTCTGCCAATATATATAAGGTATAGCCCTGGAGCTGATAATCTTCAAGAGTCTGGGCGAGAAGATTGAAATTCTTGTGGAACAGCGGCTGCGGTGCCATATCAAAAGCGATGAGAGCCTGGTTATCGCCCTTGGCTGTCAACAGATGCTCCTGCTTCCTGGCAACATCACCCTCAGACTGCTTGCCGAATTCAATACGCACGTGCTCAACCAGCGCATGCTGAAAATCTGAAGCGGAAACGAGATTCAGCTCTGCCTTCATCTCCCTTCTTATCTTCTCAGCCTCCATCTCGGTGGCACCTTCCAACTGTTCGGTCAGACTCTGGGTAGAGAAACCGTCCTTGTAAATCTGCTCTATGCGGTCGTGCAGCAGCGTATAGTCATTCATCACGACGAGAGCATCCGCATCCAGGAAATGGAGGAAGCACTGCTTCACGCTCTGTTCGGCAGCAAGTTCCGGAACGATTTCGATGGCATCACGCTTATCCTTCGAAAGCTGGTCTTCGATGTTGAAGGTGCGGATGGTATCAATCTCATCACCGAAGAAATCGATACGGAACGGATATTCGCAACTGTAGGAATAGACGTCGAGAATGCTTCCACGAACGGCAAACTGTCCCGGTTCATAGACGTAATCAGTCTCCTGAAGTCCGAAATCACGCAACTGACGCACGATATCTACCTGTGCAATCTGTTGTCCGACAGTAAGTTTGAGGATTCTCTCATCCAGAATCTGCTTGGAAACCACGAGTTCTGCCAGGGCATCCGGATAAGAAACGATATAGATCTGCTTGCCAGCCGACAATCGCGCCAGCACTTCCGTTCTCAGGATTTCGTTTGCTGCATCCCGCTGACCATACTTGATGGCGCGTCGGTAGCTGGAAGGAAAGAAAAAGGCGCTCTCCTGTCCCAGCATCTGCGTAAGATCATGATAGAAATATCCCGCTTCATCAGCATCATTGAGCACGAAAAGCACGGTGCGCTTCATCTTAGCCTGCAGCGAACCGAAGAACACCGAGGCAGAAGAGCACACCAATCCCTGAAGAAAGACAGAATGAACCGACTTCTTCTTCAATAAATCAAAGAGGGCATTCGCCTGTGGCGAACGCCCGTATAGTTTTGCAATTTCCTGTAATGTCACTTTTACTTCAATTTCGGATATTTCTTGAACCATCCATCGAGACGCAGTCTCATCACGCCGAAGAAAGCCTCTCCAAAGATACCGCCACTCATCTTGCTCACTCCCTCACGGCGATTCACAAAGATAACCGGCACCTCCTTGATCTTGAAACCAATCTTATAGGAAGTGAACTTCATCTCAATCTGGAAACCATAGCCCTTGAAGCGGATGGCATCAAGATTGATGGTCTCCAATACCTTGCGGCGATAGCAGACGAATCCTGCAGTGGTATCATGTACCTGGAAACCGGTAACGAAACGCACGTACTTGGAAGCGAAATAGCTCATCAATACGCGACCGATAGGCCAGTTCACCACGTTGACACCCGAAACATAACGGGAACCGATGGCTACATCGTAGCCCTCATCGTGGGTAGCCGCATAGAGGCGAGGCAGATCATTAGGATCGTGGCTGAAGTCGGCATCCATTTCGAAGATGAAGTCATAGCCCTGCTTCAGCGACCATTTGAAGCCCATGATATAGGCTGTGCCCAAGCCCAGCTTACCCGAACGCTCCAGGATATGGAGACGGTCGGCAAACTCATCAGCAATCAGCTTCTTAACGATGGTAGCTGTTCCGTCCGGACTACCGTCATCGATAACAAGGATGTCGAATTTCTTCTCCAGGCCAAAAACGGCACGGATGATTTTCTCTATATTTTCCTTTTCGTTGTATGTAGGAATGATTACAATACTGTCACTCATAATGTTCTAATTTAATATATTTATTGGTCAGGATTCTCCACGAATCCCTGATATTCCTTCACCAGTCCACTCATGATGGCATCATAGCTCTTGGTCATCTGGTTCTTGATATTCTCAGGTCCCTTGCCCATCGGCTCAATCGGTTCATGGATAGTGAGCTTCAGCGGATGCCAGAATGCCCAGTAGATATCCTTCATGCGGGGCTTGACATCGAAACTGCCATTGATGGTAAGCGGGCAAACCGGCAACTGCAATTCGTCGGCAAGCATGAAGGCACCTCGGCGGAACACGCCCATGTGACCGGTAAAGCTACGGGCACCCTCCGGGAATACCACCAGCGACATACCCTCCTTCAACACCTCGCGTGCCCTGTCATAGGAAGCACGGATCTTGGAAGGTCCGCTCTTGTCGATAAAGATATGATGTGCATACTCGCAAGCCAAACCTACCAGAGGAATCTTGCGGATGCCCTTCTTCATCATCCACTTGAAGTTACGTCCCAGGAAGCCGTAGATCAGGAAGATGTCGAAAGCACCCTGATGATTGGCTACAAACACATAACTCTGGTTCTTCTTCAGATGTTCCCTACCCTCTACCTTCACCGGCAGCAGAAGGATACGGATCCACAGGATAGACCACCACTTGCCGGGATAATATCCCCAGAAGTGACCATTGCCCAGTCTGCAGCCTATCATGGTAACAAGACTGGTCAGGATGCTCGCCAGAACAAGAATCGGCAAACATATCAAAAGCTGATATAATCGATATAAGTACTTCATAATCGCAATTTCATGAATTATTGGAAGATCGTAATTTGATCATCTTATTTTCGTTTCAATGTGATGACTACTATTTCAGGAGTTGCCCCGATGCGGATCGGAATGGTTCCTCCCAATCCGGCTGTGGTATAGAGCTGGCATCCCTCACGCTCATAGAGTCCGTAATCGAAAGCCGAGAACATAGTCGGGCGCAAGCCGAGAACAGAAACCTGTCCGGCATGGGTATGTCCGCTCAGGGTAAGCTGTGGAGCTACCAGCACGCTGTCCTTCGAACCATATTTCTCGTTGATACGCGAAGGCGTCATGTCTTTCCACATCTCTGGAATATGCTGGAGCATCAGCACAAACTGTCCTTTCTTTATACCGTAGAGTGCCTGTGCCACCTCTGCACGCGAAGGCTTCTTGAAGTTTTCGGTACCGGCTACATAGATGGAATCCTTGCCGCGATGCAGCACGAAGTGCTCGTTCATCAGCAGATGCCATCCCATCTCCCGTTCCGTCTGCTGTACCTTTTCTTCTATCCTGCGGATTTCTGCCTCGTCATCCACATTCATATAATAGGTGTAATCGTGATTGCCCAATACGCTCACCACGCCATCCTTCGCCTTGAGGCCACTCAATGTCTTCTTGAAAGGAACCAGTTCCTCCGGTCTCACATTCTGCAGATCGCCCGTAAAGCAGATCAGGTCGGGATGCTGGGCATTGATGCTATCTACATCCCGCTGAGGCATGTGTTTGCGCCATCCGTAATAGGAACCTACATGGATATCGCTGAAATGCACGATGCGGTAACCCTCAAACGCCTCAGGCAGATCGGGTACATAGACCGTGAGATGCTTCACCTGGAACTGTCTTACCCCCATCGTAAAGCCATAGATGAAACTGAAGAAAGCCCATACAGCAAGGATAATTCCTACCAGTTTTCCCCAGTTGCGTGCCCGATGCACACTGCCTCCAAACCTGCCATCTCCTTTTTTAGCCTTGAAGCAGCGGGAGAGCTTCATGCATTCCCATCCCACAAAACTGGTGAAGGCAAAGACAAACTGCGGAACAGCCAACAGTGCCATCATGCCAAACCAGATGTCTATGAACACCGGATTGGCAGGCAAGAAGTCTGGCTCCAGGGTGAGATAGGCAGTGTATCCTATCACGATGGCAGCAGGCAACCAATATAGTATCTTTCGTTTTCCCTTAGTGACATGCAGGTATTTCCGGTCTATCCAGAGATAGGGCAATACCGTGAGCACAATCACGGGAATCAATAATCTAGCTATCATTGTTAAAAACTATCTTTTATCTTCTCTAACTTCTGATTACTAACATCATCTCCATCGCATATTCTATTTCAGCAGGCTCGACTGCAGGAACTTTCTCATCAGTTCCACGGGAACGCCTCTGCGGCGGGCATAATCCCTCAGCTGGTCATCCCCTATCTTGCCCAATTCGAAATATCTCGCCATAGGATGGGCGAACATCAGTCCCGACACACTGGCATGGGGCGTCATCATTCCGCTTTCCGTGAGTCGGATGCCCACCTGCTTCATATCGAGTAGCTGGTCGATGAGGAAATTCGCACTCGTGTCCGGCAGCGAAGGATAGCCGATGGCTGGTCGGATGCCCTGATACTCCTCCCGAAGCTGCTGTTCGATGGTAAGATGTTCTTCCGGTGCATAGCCCCAGTAAGTCTTTCTTACCTCTTCGTGCAGTTTCTCGGCAGTAGCCTCTGCCAGTCGGTCGCACAGGGTCTGTGCCATCATGTTGAGATAATCATCGTGCCGGTAGGCATCCATGATACCTCCATCTACCGTAGAACAGAACACCCCAATCTGGTCTTTCTTGCCCAGAGACAATGGACGGATGAAATCAGCCAGACAGAGATTCGGTGCGCCCGGAGCAGAAGGATGCTGCTGGCGGAGCATCGGAAAACGGAGCTGCCGATCCAGAAACAGAATATCATCCCCATCGCTATTGGCATCGAAGAGCTGAAAGATAGCATAGCTGTGAAACCTGTCCTCCCAGGAGGCAAGCATATCCAGCGCTTCCTGCTGCATCTTCTCCTTGTCGCAGCGTGGTTTTCCGCTCAATCCCCAGGCATGATAGAAATAGAGCCAGTTGATATAGGGCACCAGCTCTGATATTCTGTATTGCCTTACGATTCTATCTTTTGTCATAAGTCATCTCCTCGCCACGGTAGTCTGCATCAAAAGCACCCTTGTTATAGACAAGGTGACCATTGCAGAAGGTCTGCTCCACATGCCACTGATATTCATGTCCCTCCATCGGACTCCACTTGCACTTGCTCTGGATGATTTCCTTTGTAACGGTCCAAGGAGAATGAGGCTTCACGATAACGATGTCTGCCTGATAACCCTTGCGCAGGAAACCACGCTGGACTACCCGGAAGAGCTGAGCCGGCTGATGCGCCATCAGCTCAACCATCCGTTCGATGGTAAGCACGCCTTCATCTACCAGTTCCAGCATGGAAACGAGCGAGAACTGCACCATCGGCATACCCGAAGCCGCCTTGGCACATCCCCCCTGCTTGTCCTTCCATTCGTGTGGAGCATGGTCGGTACCGATGGTGGCAATGGTTCCGTCGTTGAGCGCCTTGCGCAAGGCATCACGGTCTGCCAGAGTCTTGATGGCAGGATTGCACTTGATGAGTGCCTTCTTCGTAGCATAGTCGGCATCCGAGAAGACGAGATGGGCTATCACCGCCTCTCCTGTAATCTGAGGAAGAGGAATGCCATCTCCTGAATGCTCACTCGCCTTTTCATTCGCCTTTTCGTTCTGATGGGCGAAGAGCTCCAGCTCCCGGGCTGTCGTAACATGGGCGATATGCAGACGGGTGCCAAACTCGCGGGCTAATTCCACTGCGAGTTTGCTACTCTCATAGCATGCCTCTTCGCTGCGGATTTCCGGATGATGCTCCACGGCAGGATCCTCTCCGTATTTAGCCTTAGCCTCCGCCATGTTGCGATTGATGATCTCCGTATCCTCACAGTGCGTCATCACCGGCAGGTTCAGGTCCTTAGCCGTCTTGAAGACGCGCTTCAGCGATTCCATCTTATCCACCAGCATATTACCGGTGCTGGAACCCATGAAGAGCTTGATGCCCGGCACATGGTGCATATCCAGCTGGGCAAAGGAATCCACGTTGTCATTGGTGGCACCATAGAAGAAGCTGTAGTTTACATGACTCTTCTCTGCGCCCAGCTTTCTCTTGTCATTCCACACCTGCAGTTCGGTAGTCTGCGGCACGGTATTCGGCATTTCCATATAGGAAGTCACGCCGCCATAGGCAGCCGCGCGGCTCTCACTCTCGATATCCGCCTTGCGGGTAAGTCCAGGCTCACGGAAATGAACATGGTCATCTATTACACCCGGCAAAACGAAACACCCCGTAGCATCCACTACTTCATCGTAGATGCCACGGGGAGCCATGCCTTCAAATATATCCGATATTACTTCACCATCGACAAGAAGATCACCCAGGAATGAGCGACCTTCATTGACAATAGTTCCGCCTTTTATTAACACTTTAGACATAGTATTTCTTTTTTCTAAACTTTGAATTTACTCTTTTGCTTCAGGAATGCTTGGCTTTGCCAGTTCGTTAGGCGTTGGTGCAGGAGCCGCATTCGGATCGGTCTGCGGAGCCTCCATCTGTCCTGCCTGCATGCTTGGATCCATCTGTGCTTCGTGGGTACCGTTCATGATAGCCTGGTTTTCCTGTGCTTTCTGGTAGTAATCCTTCACGTATGGATCGCTCTTGAAATGCTCTGTAGCCTTGCTCATGATATCCTCTATCCATGGCGAAAGCATCGGATACTGGTTGCCCATGGTAACGAGGAAGAATACGCCTGGTCCCAAGACATTCTCGAAGTTGTCGGTAATGAAGGTAGTCACCAGCTTGTCCTCCTGCTCGGAGAGTTTCATCGCCTCAGCATTCAGTCGGGCAGTCACCGCCTGCATATCGCTTCCATTCATGATGGCCTGGTCGTGCTTATGCACCAGTTCCCGCTGCTGGCTCTGCAGCTGCTGGTATTTCTTGAAGAATCCGAAGAGCTTATCGTTGAGTGGCGTTCCACTTACTACCTGCTGTACATCGTCGAGTTTCACGGTAATGCTTCCCGCCTCCAGCACCAGCGGCAGAACAGGCTCATCGTCCATGAATACATTTGCCATTCTTGCAGAATCTACCGTTCCCTGGAAATGGAACTGTCCATGTACCACATCACAGGAGTCGATCTTGCTGAATTCGTTATTCTTTAAGATTTGAAGGTAGAGCATACGGCCATCCAGGGTACTCACGTTGGAAGTACCCGAAATATCGTAGCTACTGGCGCATGAGGTAAGCGCCACCAAGGTGATAAGTGCGTAAAATATCTTATTCATAAGCTTTATAATTCACATTCAGTGAACAAAAGTACAATCATTTCTTGAAGTATCGAAATAAATTGATGCAATTTAATTGAATATTACAAGTATTTATGTTTTATTTGCATTCTTCCCCCTTCATTTCGTGCGAAATGCGGAAGGTGGTGTAGAGTTCCAAGATAGATGCCACCAGCATCACCACGATCCACTTGCCGTAGAAGATGGAGTAAAAGAGCTGCGGGTTGCCCAGCCATTTCTCGGTAAAGGTATAGACCGTATCCACCATCGAGATGCCGGCAAAGATAAAGAGGATGTTGGCTACATTCTGGATGCGCTTCAGGCGATGGATCACAGGCGACTTGCCCTCGTAGGTCTGCATCGACTGGATCACGCTGAAGAGCACGGTGCCCAGAAGGAACACCCAGCTCGTGGTTTCCACCAGCGAAGGATAAATCTGTTTCAGCACAAAGCTGCACGCACCGACAACCATCAGCACGCCGCCCAACAAAAACAAAGCACTCTGTATTTTACTCAACTGTTTCATCTTTCTTACTTTCTTTATCTGTTCGTTCACACCTTAATTATATATAGATAACATTATCGGATGGAATCCTTGCCCTCCTCGTTTTCATCGATTTCCACCGAACCGGGCAGATCCGTGCTCAGCACGAAGATATCCTCATTGTCAGCCTTCATGAAGTAGCGTTCGCGTGCTATCTTGCCGAAAGCTTCCGGTCCCTTGCGCATCTCCTGCAGGATGCGAAGATCCCGGTCATACTCCGCCCTGTACTTTTCTATCTCAGAACGCAGCGTGGCTATCTCAATCTGATACTTGATATGCTGGCGGATGCTATTGTCGTCAATGACACCCACTATCAAAACACCCGCAATTATCACTATAAGATATTTATAGTGAGCGAGATAATTCCATATAATACTTAACTTTTGACTCATTAATTTCCGAATTTGTTTGCAAAGATAATATTTTTTTGTTATCTTTGCATCACAATTAAGAAAAAATAATGTAAGTGAACGTATATTCAAGCAAAAAAGAATGGAAGAATACATAGTTTCGGCTAGAAAATACCGTCCGATGACCTTTGATTCGGTGGTTGGACAGAGTGCGTTGACTACCACATTGAAGAATGCAGTGAAGAGTGGCAAGCTTGCCCACGCTTATCTTTTCTGCGGTCCGAGAGGTGTGGGAAAGACCACCTGTGCCCGCATCTTTGCCAAGGCAATCAACTGCGAGCACCCTCGCGAGGACGGCGAGGCATGCAATACCTGCGAGAGCTGCCAGGCTTTCAATGAGCAGCGCTCCTACAACATCTTCGAGCTGGATGCCGCCAGTAACAATGGTGTCGATCAGATCAAGACCCTGATGGAGCAGACCCGCATCCCGCCTCAGGTAGGCAAATACAAGGTGTTCATCATCGACGAGGTCCACATGCTGAGTGCCGCCGCCTTCAATGCCTTTCTCAAGACTCTGGAGGAACCGCCATCGCACGTGATCTTCATCCTCGCCACCACCGAGAAGCACAAGATCCTGCCTACCATCCTGAGTAGATGCCAGATCTACGACTTCGAGCGGATGACCGTGCCCAATACCATCGCTCACCTCAAGATGGTGGCTGAGAAGGAAGGCATCCAATACGAGGAGCAGGCGCTTGCCGTCATTGCCGAGAAGGCAGACGGAGGCATGCGAGATGCCCTCTCCATCTTCGACCAGGCTGCCAGCTTCTGCCAGGGCGACATCACCTACCAGAAGGTGATAGAAGACCTGAACGTGCTCGACAGCGACAACTACTTCAAGCTCGTGGACCTCGCCCTGGAGAACAAGGTGAGCCAGATGATGCTGCTGCTCGACAATATCCTGGGCAAGGGATTCGACGGCGGAAACATGATTCAGGGACTCGCCCAGCACGTACGCAACGTGATGATGGCGAAGGATACCCAGACCCTGCCACTGCTGGAAACCAGCGAAGAGCAGAAGGCAAAATACGTGGAGCAGGCAAAGAAGGCCCCAACACCTTTCTTATATAAGGCACTCCAGCTGATGAACAACTGCGATGTGCAGTACCGACAGAGTTCCAACAAGCGACTGCTCGTAGAGCTGATCCTGATACAGATTGGTCAGATTACCCAGCCGGAAGACCAGGATGTGCCTAGTGCGGGGCGTACGCCCCACAGACTAAAATCCCTGTTTCAGAAAATCGTTGCCCAGCTTAAGCCTGCCTCTCAGGGTGCAGGTGCCGGGCAAGAGAGCGGCAGCAAGGCTCCCATTACAGGAGCACAGCCTGTCGCTGCAGCTACTGCTGCGCCTATATCAACAGAGAAAAACGGCTCAGAGGAGGCTGCATCCGCAGCATCGCCGAAGGCAAAGACCATTCTCAAGTCGCCGGCTCAGGTAAAGCTGAAAGGCATCGGCATGAGCTTCGCCAACCTGGAGAAGACGGAGCAGAACAGTCAGCGCATCTACAATCCTATCGACCAGCTCAAGGAAGAAACACCGGCATCAACCGGAGCTGCCGCCAACCACGACCAGCCTTTCACCCAGGAACAGGTAGAAGGCCAGTGGATCAGCATGTGTCTGAGAATGCAAGGCATCAAGGACTTCATCGGACTTGCCAATCGCATGAAACCGATCGTACCTACCATCACCGACTTTCCGCATATCGAGGTAGTCATCGACAACAAGCTGCTGCTCGACGACGTGGTCAAGATCAAGGGCAGAATCCTGCAGACATTCAGAATCGGCCTGAACAACAGCCAGGTAACCCTCGACTACCGTCTGGCAGAATCGGATGAAGTAACCCGAATCCTCTCCAAGCGAGAGATACTTGAGAATATGATAAAGGAAAACCCTGCCATCGGCAAACTGACCCAGGATCTACGGTTAGTCATGGCATAAATAAATAGTAAGACAATAATGGCAAGAAGACTTAGAAAGAAGCGTATAGCCGTGATACTGCTCACGTTTACAGCCCTCATAGGATGGACCACCCACAGCTGCGTATCGCGCTGCACCTCATCCGACAAGGAGAAATCTGCAGATTCACTGCCTACGGTACATATCAACGATTCCATCACCAATGCCCTCACCGAGGGAAAGGCATACCAGGAGATGGATTCCGTCATAGAGAGATATCTCAAGAGATGGGAAATCAACGGTGCCCAGCTCGTCATCACCCGCAACGACTCCCTGCTCTATGCCCATGGATTCGGATGGGCAGACAAGGAAAGGGGCATCCGCATGGAACCCAACATGCTGATGCGCTTTGCATCCGTATCCAAGCTCATCACCGCTGCCGGCATCATGAAACTCGTAGAGATGAAGAAGCTACGCATGGGCGACAAGGTGTTCGGACAGAAGGGCATCCTCTGCGATACCACCTATAACAACAGTATCAAGGACCAGCGCTACTACAACATCACCGTAGAACAGCTGCTACGCCACCAGGCAGGTTTCAACAATTATGCCGGCGACCCGGTATCCTCCACCCGTTACATCATGATGCAGAACCACCTCACCACCCCTCCCGACCATCCTACCCTGCTCAGGATTCTCCTGAAGCGTCATCTGGGTTATACGCCGGGCGAGGGCAAGTGCTACAGCAATCTGGGCTATATGATTCTCTCGATGATCGTGGAGAAGAAGAGCGGAATGAAATACGAGAACTTCATCCAGAAGTATGTGCTCCAGCCAGCCGGCTGTTTCGACATGCACATTGCGGGCACCTATTACAAAGACCGCCGTCCTAACGAGACGAAGTATTACATGCATCAGGGTAGCATTCCGGTTTATGAGTACAACAACAGCGGCAGGATGGTAGAGAAGTGCTATGGCGATACCGATATTCCCCGACTTTCGGGAGCAGGAGCATGGTGCGGTTCGGCAGCCGAGCTGTCGAGATTCATTGCGAGCATCGACGGCATGCCTCATGTCAAGGATATCCTGAGCTGGAAGAGTGTGCAGTTTATGACGCAGGAACAGCCTAACCATCAGTACTCCATCGGCTGGAACTACACGCCGAAGAGCAACCGTCCTTGGATTCGCACGGGTTCCCTTGCCGGCACCTCTGCGCTGATTCTGAAATATCCCGACGGTCAGTGCTGGATTCTCATCACCAACACCTCCACCTGGAAGGGTCATGGCTTCAGCAACGACACCATGGCATTCTTCGAGAAGCTGCGCAAGAAATATATGCCGCAGATGCCTAAACGTGATCTCTTCCTGTAAAAAGGACAGAGGGATGTGACTGTTCAACTCCCATTTTCTCTCCATATCCGTGTAAACAATATTCAAGGAAGAGAAAATCAGACGAAAACGCCTGGAAAATAAGGAAAGAAGAGATTGAGAATTTTCCCTTAAGGGTTTTTATTTTTTTCCTTAAGGGAAAATATATTTTTCCTTAAGGAAAAAGACAGCTTCTCTTAAGAGATTTTTCCGACGCATTGATTCTGTAAAGTTATTTATCTCAAGAATCCCGCAGGGGATATCTCAAAGACACAGATTACGCAGATTTACACAGATCGTTACCTTAAAAATATGGGATTCTACTTTTTCTGAAACTTTTCACGGAAAACTCTTGCGGGTTTGAAAATAAAGTCGTAAAGGCGCTTCTAATATGACGCGGACAACTATCATATATGGCGCGGACAACTATCATTCCAGGAATATGCTTGCAGATGGTGTTGACATCAATCTGATCATGAAGTATTCCAGACTTACCCAGGAACAGATAGAAAAATTGAAATAAGATATTATATTAGAGGTAACAGATAAACAGAAATCCCCCATCCTATTTTCGCAAGCAAGGATGGGGGATATTTTAGTTAAAAGTAATACAGTACCACTGTACTACCTGTTATTTAAGCTGGAAAAATAATCTCGAAGATTAAACTCCGTGCTCTTTCTTGGCTTTATATTTGAATTCATCAAATCCATTACCATATACGCCAATCACTGCGCTCTGGCTGACGAAGGCGTGTGGATCTATCTCTGATATCATACGGAAGATGGCTGGTGCCTGGCGCTGCTTGGCAAGTACGAACAGCATCTTCACATCCTGACCGGAATAGAAACCTGAGGCATTCACCACCGTAACTCCTCGCTCGGCATCCACATTGATGCGCTTGCCTATCTCCTCATACTTCTGGGAGATGATGAAGAACTGCACACTCCTGCGGCGACTGTTTACCACCTGGTCGATGCAGAATGCCTGCACGCAGAGTACCACATAACCATAGAAAATCTTCTCGATATCGTGGACAACCAAATAACTGGAAGTGATGATGATGATATCGCAGATCATAATCACTCTACCGAGAGAAATGTCACGGTACTTGTTGACAATGGCTGCAATGATATCCGTACCACCGGTACTGCCTCCTACCGAGAAACCGAGACCGATACCGCAACCGCAGAATACGGCTCCCAGAAAGGCTGACCACAATGGCTGGTCGTGAAGCAACTCTGGTATCACGAGATAGCCCGAAGAGATAAGGGAGGTCAATGCAGTGACAATAGCTACAGCATAGACGGTTTTAAGGCAGAATTTAAGTCCCAGGACTTTTAAACCCGCCAACAGCAGGGCGCCATTGGCAATCAAATAAGGAATTTGAACCGGACAGCCTGTAGCCCAATAGATGATACTGGCCACACCAGGCAATCCACTTGCCGTTACGTTAATCGGCAATAAGAACACATTCCATCCAATACAATAGGAAATCATTCCTATCGCAATCATCACGTAATCTTGTACAGATTTCCACAAGGGTCGAGGTGAATTCATTGTTTTTAATTAATAGTTTATAATTGATAATGTTTGGTTTTACCAAAATTTATGCTGCGCTTCTGACCACTCAAAGCCATGGGTAGCCATTTTGGTTTCTAATGCTGCACGATTCACATTGAAGTGATCGCAGATTTCATCAAGTGTTTCAAACTCGTGGTCACGAAGCAGGAAGTTGATGGC